>JAHJJF010000157.1 GCA_018823135.1 Pseudomonadota bacterium | reverse complement strand
CCTTGGGGACGAAGCCTGTGCTTACGGAGCGCTATACGCCGGTTGTGATTTCTTCGCCGGATACCCTATAACACCGGCCAGCGAAATCGCAGAAATGTTGGCGGCGGAGCTTCCCAAAATGGGTAGAATCTGTATCCAGATGGAAGACGAGCTAGCCAGCATGGCTGCCATTATCGGTGCTTCGTGGACCGGCTCCCGATCCATGACGGCTACCAGCGGTCCCGGGTTCTCGCTTATGCAGGAGAATCTTGGTTACGCTATCATGACCGAAACACCCTGTGTGGTGGTCAACGTACAGCGTTCTGGTCCTTCCACTGGTCAGGCCACCAAACCCGCGCAGGGAGACGTATTACAAGCACGCTGGGGTACCCACGGTGACCACGAAATCATAGCCCTCTCCCCCAGCTCGGGCCAGGAGTGTTTCGACTTTACCCAGGATGCATTCGACCTGGCTGACATCTACCGCACACCGGTGATTCTGCTCATGGACGGTGAGATCGGCCATGTTCGTGAGAGCGTCACCATGCCGACAGTCTCTTCGCTCAAGCATGCTTCAAGGAAGCTGGCGGGGCCGGACGAAGAAGCTTTCGGAGGGGGGGATTTGGTGCCGGGTATGGTTCACTATGGGGAAGGGCGCAACGTCCACGTAACAGGTTCTACACATAAGCACAACGGAATGAGAGACGTGACCACCCCAGAGGTTCATGACGAACTCGTCAGGAGGCTCTGCAACAAGATCGACCTGAACAGAGAAAACATCGTGCGCGTAGAGCAGGATATTAACCCGAATAGGAAAGCACGTGTGGGTGTAATTTCATACGGATCAACCGCGCGACCAGCTTGTGGAGCTGTTAGAGCGGCGAGAGCCAATGACAAAGACGTGGATTTCCTGAGACTGATCACTATTTGGCCCTTTGCACAGAAACAGGTTTCCGAGTTCGCGGAGAACCTCGACATCATCCTTGTTCCCGAGATGAATCTGGGACAGCTATCCAGAGAGATTGAGAGATTCGTTAACTGCAAGGTCGTCCCGGTATCCAAAATAGGAGGTGTTTCTCACACCGTTGACGAAATACTCAGTGAAATCATGGAGGCAGTGTGATGAGCCAACCACGAAACAGAATGATGGACTATCTCCGCGAGGAGATCATGCCCCATCGTTTCTGCACTGGCTGTGGTTGTGGAACGGTGCTGAATGTATTCACACACGCTGTGGATGAACTGAAACTGGACCCTACCAGGATGGTATGCGTTTCCGGTATCGGATGTTCAGCCTGGATACCAAGTCCCTACTTCAAGGCGGACACTCTTCACACCACTCATGGCAGACCTATTGCCTTCGCAACCGGTGTCAAGGTCATGCGCCCTGACTTGAAAGTAATCGTAATCGCCGGGGATGGTGACGTCTCAGGTATCGGTGGCAACCACCTTATCCATGCCGCGCGCCGCAATATCGACCTGACTGTCATCATGGTTAATAACATGATTTATGGTATGACCGGCGGTCAGGTGGCGCCCACTACACCCACTGGCGTCCACACGAAGACAACACCCTACGGAAATATTGAGCAGCCCTTCAAGGCAGCTGACCTGGTCCTAGCCGCAGGAGCCACGTACGTGTCGCGATGGACAACTTACCATGTCTTCCCCTTGTTGAAATCCATGAAAGCTGCCATCGATAAGAAAGGATTCAGCTTCGTGGAAATCGTCTCACAGTGCCCTGACAACTACGGCCGTAGAATCGGGCTGCGGAAAGCAAATGACTTCCTTCACAAGTTCAAAGACGAATCTGTGCGAATCAGCAAGGCTCGCGATATGAGCGAAGAAGAACTGAAAGACAAGATCGTTGTAGGCACACTATGCGACCGAGATAGACCGGAATATGTGACTGAACTGCACAGAATTACCACTGAGCAGGTGGAAAACTTGAAGTCAGAGATGGAGAGAGCAAGTTGATCATAAGGTTTGCAGGATTCGGGGGGCAGGGGATCGTCCTCTCAAGCTACATCATGGGTAAAGCTGCCGTCATCGGCGGCAAGAAAGCTGTTCAGAACCAGTCATACGGCAGTGAGTCACGAGGTGGAGAATGCCGTGGCGACGTAATCATCTCCGATGACGAAATCTACGAACTTGAACCAGTCAACAACGACGTTCTGGTAGCCCTGACACAGCCGGCGTACGAGAAGTTTGTTCCTTTACTGAAACCGGGTGGGACTCTAATTCTGGAAAGTGACCTTGTTCAAACCGATAGCAAACTCAATCCTCCCGACATCAAGGTGCACGGCATTGGTGCTACAGATATTGCCTACAAGAAATTCGGACGGAAGATTATTGCCAACATGGTGGTGCTCGGTTTCCTAAACGCTCATTTGAATCTGGTAAAGGTTGAGGCACTGGAGCAGGCCATTACAGAAAGCGTCCCTAAAGGAACTGACGAAGTCAACCTCGGCGCCATGCGTGAGGGGATGGAACTGGCCAGACAGGAGTTGAACCAGTAGCCCACCCGGCGGATGGATTATTGTTGTCCGGAATAAGCCGACTGTTAGATGGGGTACCATGTGCCCCGGGCTGAAAGAATGTCAACTATGAAGCAGCCTTGTGAGCTACGCGGCTTTTATTCACAAGCTCACTCGGTTCTTAAGGAGGCGATGACATCTAACCCCACTGGAATGCCAGGTG
>JAHJJF010000156.1 GCA_018823135.1 Pseudomonadota bacterium | reverse complement strand
GTGTTGGCTGCATCTTGCATAACTTGAGCCGCAGACTTGCCTATTTTTTTACCTATATCTTCCGCTTCTTTTTGAAGACCCTCTACTGCACCTTTTTGTTGAGATGCTTTTTGTCCAGCATCCATTACGTCTAAGCCTACTGCATTACTGACGCCACCCATTGTATCAATTTTTGCTTTTATGCCTTGTTGTTTAGACATTTCACCATACATTGCATTTTCTGAAAGGTTTACACCTGCAGCCCTATTTGCTTTAATCCCTACAGCTTGTCCCAAAGTTGAATCTATTTTGGACTGACTTATCTCTTCAGCTTGCTGCGATAATGTCATTGAGTCATTATTGTTAATTGTTGCATTAGCTGCTTCTATTTTTCCATTAAGTTCTTTTTTCTTGTTATTGTTTTTTATCGCTTTTTCTTTATCACTTTCTGAATTTGTCCAAATATGACTATTTTCCTCTTCGTTTAGAGCCTCTAATTCTTTTTCTGCTTCTTTTATAGCCACTTTAGCCGCTTTCTTTTCTTCTTTGCTAACAACACTTTTTGAACCGTTAATATTATTTCCATAATTTCCTCTAAGTGTTTTGGCGTCAGCAGCGGAATCAATACCTTTCTTTTGAGCATTTGTAATCATGTCTTTTTTAGCACCATCTACGCCACCATGCTTCATTATCTCTGCGTTTTCAGCTTCAACACCACCGAATGCTTTGACTTTTTGATTCTCTTTCACTTTTTTCATAAAATCAACTTTTTGAGCATCAGTTTTTGCCCCCCAAACTTCACCTTCAGCCATTGTTTTATTAACACCTTCTCTTCCCAGCTTCATCGAGCCAGCAAGCATGTCCTCTACGCCTAGGGCATCATTTATGACACCATTAACTGCTCCCATGGACTCAAAATCTTTCGCAACTTTTGCTCTTGCATTTCCTAATGCAACTTTTCTTGCACCCCACTTTTCATGACCTATTATATCACCTTCTTCGTCTTTGATAGGAACAGGGGTATCTCTTGTCTTTCTTGTGTCTGTCACCATTTGTGATTCAGTAATACCATCGTTCACTGCATTAGTAAAGGCATCCGCTAAATCAACATCATTTCCCCATGATGCTGACTGCATTTCTTTCATGGTGCTAGAAAAAGCACTTGCTTTCCCGACATCCGCAGCATTCCATTTGTGTTTTTTTCCATCAGAGTCTATTACTTCTTTAGTATCTCTTGCTTTTCTTGTATTGTTTATTGTTGACGCTGCAGTAATACCATTCTCCGAGGCAACACTTAATGCGCTACTTGTATCAATTATAGAGCCGTGCCCTGCCATCTCTACATTTTTAGAAGCACTTTGAACCATTGTTACTTTCGATTGGTTTTGTAAAGTATTAGAACTAACCATTGCTCCAGCTCCACTACTCATGGTACTCATTTGCTGCTGAATATTGTTGTAATATTCTAGTGCACCTACACCACTTGGGATGTCTATATTCATGCTTTTTAAACGCTTCATCGCTGTTGCGTCGTTCATTAGAGCATTGATTGCTAAATCAGCGCCTGTTTTTTGAGCTTTTGCACCAAGAGATGTATCTAAATCATTGCCAGCATATTTTTGACCGCCTGCGCCTAACATTCCCATCAGACTAAAGAAATTACCCTTCAGGAGTATTCCTGGAATCGCAAAAATCATCATAGTACCAATCGTGCCGGAGAGGGCTGTCATTGTCGCTATGTTGTCCAGATGTGCCGACATATTGGCAAAGCTAGCCCCATTGAGATTCATCGCCGCTAATTTGTCAGAAGCTCTCCCGCTCTCATAGAACATAACCGCTCCATCTACAATAAGAATTGAAAGCTTTATTACTTCAAACATCACAAAAGATATCATATATCCCATATATATTTTTAAAGAATTTTGGTACGGTTGAGCTAGTGCAGATGCACCAACTAAAATTCCAAGAAATAATACTATGCCATAAATGAAATGGATGCTTTTTGGAAGCATATCTACGGCAAAGTGATAACCGCCAGTTCCCTCCATTTGCATTTTTGCTTTACTTAGCGCAGCAGTCATTCTGTTCGCTAAAATTGTCCCGCTTCCTCCGAATTCCTCTGAGGCAGAAATCAAACTTGGAGCAACTGCTGCATTTATAATATAAGATTTTAAAGCGGTTATACCTGACATAGATGTGATGCCTGTTGCATTAAGGTCTTCTGCTATAGAAAAATAGCCTGCGTCTTTCATAGCATCTGCTACAGCTGTATAGCTCACACACTGCTCGGTATTTGCTTGCACCTTAACAACAAGAGCATCTTTTACTGTGTTTAAAGCACTTCCTCCTACTCTGTTGTTATAAAAATCTTCACATGTTTCTGTTATTTCTGTTCCAGTGATGGAATGAACAATTGTGTCTGCAGAATTATAATTTAAACGCCCTGGGCTAATTGCTTGAAATAAATCACCTGTTGGATTAAATAAAACATCATCATAGCTTTGACCTTTGATATAAGAATAGCCGAGAACACAATCCTTTATATAAAGTTCAAAATTATGTTTAAACGCTATCATTACTGGGTTGTTTCCTCCAAGATTTGCAGTTTGCCATATTTTTTTAATCATATCCGCTGGAACCCCGTGTCCACCAGAGGAAGTCTGAACCCCAGCTAGATCAACTACTTCACCTACAGAATTTATAATTGGAACTATTGACGGTCCAATTGCCTGGCGAAGACCATAGCCAAAAGTTGATGCCATTGAAGCAGGTAAAGCAATAATATAAGGAACATTCGCGATTACTCTGTAAGTATCTGTTACTGTACAGCCGGGAGTTGATGTTAGTAAAAACCCTTGCTCTGTCCTTTTATCAACAACATGCACAGTGACCGGGGTAAACATAAGGCCAATTCCAGCGAGAATTGTAGCTGAAGCTTTAAAAGGGATACTTAGTCCACCCTGCAGCATTTGCCATCCCGAAATAACGATTGAAACAGTAATCGCCATACCAAGTAGTATTCTGAATTGATCATCGTTAGCGAGCATTGCGGCGGCATTTAAAAAATAAGCTATATAGCCAGAATCTCCCTCTATATAAAGTGGAAAATCATCGACGTAATCTGCAGAATACAAAGATAGCGTTAAATATAATAGAACAAGTAATATTCTCATTTTAGTGCCTCATTAACCAAAGAGTATGTTCCGAGAAGCGCTACAAGAGTAAGAAATAAAATAAAAACTTTTGAGGTAGCCGACAATGTTAATTCATGGGATTGATTAGTTTTTTCAACTTGTCTTAGAAATGCCTCTATTTTTTTAACTGATAAAAAGTATAGAAAAAATGGAATTAAAACCATTATCGTAATAATATTTATTTCGTCAATTATTCCAAAATATTTCATCCAAAGCGAGACAATAACGCTTGTTAAGAATACGATATCGTTATATAAAATAACCGTCCATAAAAATTTCGCATCCACATCCATACATATTTCCTTATTTTGTTTTAAAACGCTTCTAGCGATTGTTTCTCAGCACAATTTCCAATTTTTTTAACATTCCATGAGGTTGTGATATGTTTCATGTTTTGACACATATAGACGATTTTTTGTGGTGCTGATTTAGAACTACATGCTTTTTCTAAAAACATGTCCGCCGCATCGTATTTTTTGCTTAAAAAAAACAGATTAGCAACAATAAAATCATATCCAGCTAGTTGTTTTTCCATTGCGAGGGGGAGCATGAATTCAAGAGCGGTTTTAACCGCTACTGTATTCTCATACTCAAAATCTAAAACTACAGTGCTGTATAATAACTTTGACTGGAGTACTACCAATTGGTTGTTTGAGTTCTTTATATTCTCTTCAAGTTTCATAAACATCTCTTTAAATCTACGTTCCCCCATCAGTTTAGTCGCTATCGATATATCACTTTTATCTTTCTCTAGACTTTTCATAATAGCTGCTTCATTAGCAAGCAAGGCTTGCAACTCAAGGAATAGGCAGATTGCTATAAATATCTTTTTCATATTTTTGTTTTTTCCAATTTGTTTTTATTGGCAGCATCTAGCGCATTAAAATGCTCGTCCCATTGAACGTAACTGCCAATAATCGCCATCTCTTTCTCGTGCAATATATCCAAAGCATCGTGAATTATTCTCAATCTGACATCTTTTATATCTTTAACTCCATCTATATTTTCCGTCTCACCGATTGTCGAGATTGTGGCTTCTAGCACATCTTTCGCTGCCAAAATTGCATTTAGTTTAATGAGATTTGCTTTATACTGCAAAATGGCCTGCGTTGTTCCAAATCTTCTTGTTGTTTGTCCTAAGATTCGACAATACTTACCTATTCCATCAGCAAGCACGGGCACGGTTGCCGAACTAATTGTCGCTTTGGGTCCATTTACATAACTTCCGATATCATTAATATGCTTTTCTGGTGGAAGGTTTTTATCTATAAGATATGCTATTCCTTGTCTTGACCCATCTTCAAACCCCTTAAACTCCATCTCAATCTGTGAGTTATCGAATGTTTCTTCTAAGTATTGTGTAAATTTTGCTTTTCTTTCTACGATAGATGGTCCATAACTTGAACTAGGGAAAACGAGAACACTTAAGTATCTATTATCTGTTTTTATTTTCTCATCTGAATTACCTTCTAATAAAAATTTTACAACTTCTTCTGCGCTATTTATTTCTCTTGGGGGTATTATTGTAAAAACTTGTTCTGTCATCTCTTGGGAGATATTGCTAGGTTTTCCTCCTGCTTTTTTTTCAGCAAGCCCTCTTAGTGTATCCTTCCAATCAGCTTCATTTACATGAAATAGGGCTTTGTTTTCTGCAGAGATATCATCTTTTAGGACAACTTGCCCTAACAGCTGTGAAACCAACAGATATTTTGCTTTGTTTAGAATTCTTTCATCACTAGAAAATGCCCAAGTCACTTCTTCCTCTCCAACTTTTAACTTCCCATCATCAAATAATTCAGAAAGTTTTTTATGGGTTAATAAAGGTTTTTTTCCTGTAAATCTTTTTGCTTCCTGCTTGATTTTAACATCAAGAAACTTTAAACCGCCTCCCCCTAAGCTTTTTACCAATCTGTCAACGGACGACTCAAGGAAACTATTTATTATAGCATTCGCATTTTCTGCTGTTTCTGATTCTATTATTTTGTCCATTGCCGCATCATATTTGTCTAAGAAGGACTTGTTGTTAAGTTTTTGCATTTCCTCTACTGGCAACAAATCTACTGCTTTATCAATTGGGCCCATGAGCTTAAATCCATCCGGATTTCCGGTCATCGCCGCTCCTGCTTGAGCCATTTTTGCGCCCATCGCACAAGCATTCCTTAATAAATCCTGTATCTGGCGTATCATTCCATTAATAAATTCAAAAACTTTTGAAAGATTAGGAGTTGCAAGTTTAAACACAGTCAGGAGCCCCCACATGAAAGCTTCACCAGCTTGACCTAATTGATCTCCGATTTCATCAGTATTCATAATCCCTATAAAGCCTAAGTCAAAACTAAACCCGGAGCAGCTAACTCCTGCCGATGGACCTTTGATTTCCACCCATGGCGCAAAATTATTAGTTCTTGCAAATTTATATGTGCCGCTTCCATAGCTAGTGTATGTTGTCCCACTAGCCACGTCTTCCCAGCTTCTTGCAGGAGTTGTGTTACTGAGCATCTTCGTAGCAAAGTCAACGGCTAAAATAGACGAAGGGGCTATCAATAGTGATATCACTGTTGATAGATTTACAAGTGGTCTTAATCTTTTTTTCATTTCATAACCTTTTTAAATTGTGCTTTTTCTATATCTGTTAGGTTGAACTGTTTTTCAACTTTTTTCATCATAAAATCCCCACTTTCTTTTATCACTTTAAAATCAGAAACCATGGAGTCTTTAAACTCATCTTTTACCATCATAAATGCTTTTATGCTGTTTATCATTTTTGTTACGGTTGTCTGCCCTGCTGTCAACACCTGGAAAGTTTTCTTTTTTTTGTCAAGAACTCCAAAGCTTGGTGTTACTTTAATGTTGAGTTTTTTATACTCCGCTTTTGGGAGAACGGCAAACTCAATTGGATTTTTCGCATCAAAGGCTTTTCTGTCTAGCGTATTCATAACTTCTTTTATCGTTGATGCAGACTTGTTACTGTTAAACACAAATCTAACCGGCAATTCCCCATATTCCTCAAAAGTTCTAATAAGTTTTAGCGCAACTGTTACCTGATGTAAATTTTCACCGTCATTTTCCCCAAAATAAAAGTCATATCTGTATTTGCTCGATAGCTTTAATAATGTTTTTAACACGGCTGCTTCATGAACTTTTTCGTATTCCCCTCTGCCATCTCTATATCCAGTTCTGTTTGTTCCATTATAAGGTCTTATTTCATCGGAAAATTGCGCAAGAGCCTGCTGTCTAAGATGAGCAGACTTTCTTATCTCCCAAAAATGTTTATCTTCCCATTTTATGACTTCAGCAGCAGTTTGAATACTTGGGTTTTGGTGAAAGTTTACATATATTGGCATTTTAGCTTCAGGCGTAAACGCTGGCATCTTATAGCATCTAGCACTATCGTTTTCGAAACACTCTTTTCCATCCACGACCATTTTCTTAGGCTGTGGATCAAACTCGCCTTGTAATACTTTTAAAATTTCTTTATTTGTTTTGAGATTCTCTTTATTTGTGTCTAGTATTTCACTAAGGAGCATAACTATAGTCTTATCGGTGGCAGAGCCTTTTTCTAGCTCTTTTTTTAGTTGTTCTTGCTCGTCACTCCCCTCGTAGTACATACCCCATCCCGTGTTGATATGTTTTAAAAACAACTCTTTGCTGTCAACTTCATTGTTCGCTTTGTCTCTATTGTCTCCAACATACTTTTCTTTCGTGGAATCTTCCGCCAAAAGCAATGTTGAGAGAATACAAGAAATAATAACAGTATTTATTTTTTTCATCATTTTAAACTCGCCTCTGTAGGAATATTATAGTATGGGGAATATATAGTTTCCAGCTGTGCTGGAGCGAAGCTATTTTCTTTAAGCTTTTTCTCTTCCTCTTTTTTTGCCTTCTCTTCCTCTTCTTCAATCTTTTGAGCCTCCGTCAATTTTATGATTGAAAAATTCGAAGAGATTTCTTTAATTTCTTTATCTTCTTTTTTTAAACCGTTTTCGTCTATAGAGAGGATTTTCTTATAGACTTTACTTTTATCTGCGCTCATAACTAAATAAAGATATGCGCTCTGATTTTGTCTTAAAACTTTGTTCCCGGAGGCATAATTCATTGCATATACAGCTCTCCCATTACTCCTGAAAAATTTAACTAGGTTCTTATGTAAATACTCATAATCTTCGCTGTATGAGGTTGAAAGAGGGCGCGCATTTTCATTAGTTATCACCCACTTAGAGGCAGCATATCTTTGTCCGCTGCACTCATATATAGCCTTAACAAATAACCCATTTTGTGTTCTGAATTCCCAGACTGGTAATGAAAGCTGGTGTCCGTCAATACAAATTTCTTTTTCTGTATGGGCCTCTACATACATAGGTTTAATCATGCTAGCGATAGCATCTTCATGTGCGGAGTTTTTAAGAGGTTCAGCCTTCATTGCAGAGTAGTCTTTAAAGGATATGAATCTATTTATAACCTTTCCCTCTTCTTTATCTTTTATTTTTACTCTTATAACAATTGGAAATTTTTGA
Organism: Pseudomonadota bacterium; assembly: GCA_018823135.1. NCBI lineage: Bacteria > Pseudomonadati > Pseudomonadota > Pseudomonadota bacterium. The sequence continues at coordinate 11,186 of JAHJJF010000156.1, read as the reverse complement.
TAACCCCAAATTGTCATATCGAAATCACCTGTCACTTTAGGCATTATTTCTAAAGTATTAATCCCTTTTTTAAATGTTGGCACCGGGGTATTTGTTTTTTTAGAAGATACGGAATTTGTGCTTTCTCCTTGTTTTCCTCTTGATAAAATTCTTTTATTTTGGGTAGTCTTTTCTTCTAAAACAACGGGCTTTATCTCTTCATTCTTTTCTTCTTCTTGTTTTGAATGAGATTCAATGGTGTTAAAAATTCCGTATCTTATTTCTCCATTTATCTCAAAGGGAAACTCAATAACAGTAAGTTCTTTGTTGGGAATAATTATCTCTTGATTTTGCAGCAAAGGATAATCCTTCCCAAATAGACCAACCGTGAGCGATACGAGGACGAATAATCCGATTTTTATTTTTTTCATATTGTGCCTTCAAATTTATCAAAGCATGTGTGCTTATAATCTAAAACATATAGTTTCCAGTTCTGTCTATATAATACTATTCTGTACTCACAATCTTTAGGAGCTTCTTCTACTCCTCCTATCGTTTGCTGGACGGTTGCTTCGATAGCGATAACATGCAGCTTGTCTTGTATGGCCGGCTCTGAAATCTTTTTAATCGCAATCAATTTTTGAGACACATTATTTGAAACAACAAAGTTTTTTTCTTTTTCAAAATCAACAAGCTTATAGGCGTGTCTTGTCGGTGTCATAGCCTCTTCGATAATTTTTAAATACCCAGAGTGAGTATCTGCTTTAAATTGCGTATTTTCTCTTATGAAATATTGCCCAAATAGCTTATAATAGAGTTCATTTGCGTCATCTTCTGTTACATCTATCTTGCCGCTACCATCGTAGAGTTTACTCGGTATTTCAACGCTCATAACTGTTTTACTTGCTAATGTGTTGTTTGCCACAAGGAGAGAAACAATAACAAATATTAAAAATAGGACAATAAACCAAAGTGTCTTATTGTCGCTTGTAAGATTATCGGTCTCATTTTCATAATCTTTTCCGAAGCTGATGCTTTTGGAGTTTTGAATTTTCCCAATAAAACTATTTGTAGCTTTTTCGTTGTTGTTCCCATCTTTGCTATCAAGATGATGCTGTTCGTCCAATAGTTCCTCTTTTATTCCCACTTCTTGAACTTCTTCGTTGTTTTTCAAAATATGCTCTCCTTTAGTCGCTAAATTCAGTTTCGTATCCTTCTGGAAAAAACCCATCTACATCCATTTCTAACATCTCCTCATCGGTACTATGTGGATTCATAGAAACAAAACCGAGCACATATAAGATGTGAAAAATAAATCCTGGGGCAACTTCTTTTTTATACCTTTTGTACTGGAAGAACAAAAAAACGCCTATTGCTCCTCCAAGAAAAATAGAAACGAGCAGTGGCAGAAAAAGAGAAATTAACCAAAACGAAATAAAAAAACCCAAGATTGCTACTACAATCATGTCAATCGGAAAAAATACAAACAACGGGAAGTCGTTCATATACTTTGGAAACTCTAATTCAAATTCTTTAGCCACTGCTTTGCCTTTTTTTGTTGATTCTAATTAAGGAGCCGGAGTTGCATTAATTGCAGTACTGAAATTATCTTCCCACATCACTGCTCCCGTTGAAGCTATGTCTGGTGCTCCTACTACAATAATTGCAATTATTGCCCCTATAATTAAAAAAGTAAACTGTTTTGTTTTATAAAACTCATACGCACTAAATAGCACCACCCCTAGTACAATCACTTTCGATAAGTGATTTGTGTATAACTCTGTAAATGTTATATTGAATGCCTCAATCGGGTCTGTAGCAGCGAATAATCCTGTTGCACACAATACCATAAACAAAAGCACTCGTCCTAATAACTTATTTTTCATCTTTATCCCTCCGTGTTAGCATCATAATTTTTACCATAAACCCATCCAGCAATCGCGATTGCAGCCATTAACACAATAGCGTATCCCGCTCCGATAATGTAAGCACTACCATATGAAATAGCTAATCCTGCTATCATAATTATTGAAAACATTGTGCCTTTTGGCAAATGCTTCGACTTAATTTTCTCTTGTTTTTCACTCATTCTCCACCTCCTTTATAAGATGTCTTTTTCATAATCACCGTCCAGCACTTTTCTAGCAACGTCTGCTGCAGTAGAAGTTTCTAGATCAATTTTCATCATTCGTTTTCTTGCTAACTCTTTATATTTTTTGTAAAGAGAGTTTTTTGTTAGCATATATAGAGTGAAGTTTCCCGTGATAAAAATAAACACTTCAATAATATATCCTCCAGAATCTATCCTGCTTAGCCTCTCTGCAAAAAACTTCACGTATGGAGTATCTATAAACATCGAGAACTTACTCATTCCTATTGCCGTAGAGACTGTTAAAATTGATATTAGAAACATTACTGTCTCAAACCGTTCAAGAGAATCTACCATAGGTCTGTAGAGTCTTTGAGTTGTAGGGCCGGTGACAAATTGTCTTGAATTTGTGGTCACATATAAGAAAAAATAGTTAAAATATCCCCAAAAAATGGCAGCGACTGCTATTAAGTAATAAACAGAGTTTGCTGTTGCAAAAATAGGTATAATTAATACAAGCAGTGCCCCTGCGATAAACGCTGCCATGTTTTCAAAAGCTACTGAATAAATACCAACAGTGACATGTCTTATCTCGGCTTCAGTCATAGTTGAATCTGCGACACTCTCATCTTTTTCATTAGAGATGTCTGCCTTCTCTTTGTATCTATACTCAATGACATCTGCAAACTCTTGCAGCTTGGAATGCATACCATACTTTCCGGTATTTTGTTGTGCTTCTAATTTCGGGCTCTCTAGTTTTACGTCGTTGTATCGATTCCTAGCTGCGTTTAATACTTGTTCGTGAGCGGAACTACTTAGATGATGATTACTATTTGTCATCGATGAAGAATTGTTTAAAATATCGCTCAATTTCTTGTCCTTTTTATATTTAATTGTTCTTGTAGATAAAGATTGTCTAGATTATTTTTAAATTCTGTACATATTTCTTTAAGCTGCTTAAGCTTTTCGAGGCATAAAGAATAATCTTGCATCCCTTTATACTTTCTCTCAAGTAATTCTAATTTTGCGATTTCTGCGAATAGTTCATTTGCGATTATCCCTTTAAATTTTGCCATGATAATTAAATCACACTAGCGAATACTGTTTTAATATTTTGATTCATAAAATTTAAAATAGGAAGAGAAGAGAAGCTGTTTATAAAATAAAACGCAACAAAGAAGTTCATAACAAATAAAACAGGCAAAATGATAAATCTCTCAAACGCAGAGTTTGTATAAAATCTAAAATCTTTTGGCAACAATCCGTAAGTGTTTCCTTTGAGAAACGGAAAGAAAATATTCTTGATTCCGCCTTTAGTCAGCATATCTCCTAATATATGATTTATTACCCCGAGTGCTATTCCTGCAAATAAATATCTTAGTGATTCAAAATAAATAGAGAGCACTATAAAAAGAAGAGGGAATGCTAGCGTGTGAGTAATTCCTCTGTGCCCAAAAATACTTTTTATTACGTTAGACACTATAGGAAACTTTCTTCCAATCCTGCTTTCAGGCTCATCAATGTCTGGCAATAAAGATCCAAAATAAACAGATAACAATATAATCAGCATATCCAACTCATTGTCAATTGGAATAAATTCAAAAATAGATATCGCGAATAAGTCTTTATTGGAATTCAGAAAAGCCAATGGAAGAAATACCGAAAATCCACTCGTTAAGATATGTCCTTTTGCTGTCATACTAAAACGCCTAATTTATCTAGTTCTTGTTCTCTTGCAAGTTCATCAGAATATTTCAGCGTCTCTCTGAAAATACTTTTGTTTGCATCTTTTTCTGGCAGATGGTGCTCGTAAATAGTTTTATAAATCCAATTATGAATTTCTTGAACCTCTTTATTATCTTTCTCATTTACATATGATGAAATTTTAGATTTTAAAAAATGAGCACTTATGTGATGATGTTTGTCATCGGTGCTCATTTTGTATTTATCTTCAATAATTTTATTTTTTCCAAAATCGTGGAATAGCGCGCAAAGAATACACACATCTTTAATATGATCTGGATATTTATTTTTTTCTACATAGAGTACTGTATTTTCAATCACACGAAGTGTGTGTTCTAATAAATTAATTCTAGATAAATGCTTATAAGTAGAATTGTTCTTTGCTTCTTTATTCGTGAAGTCAATCTTGCTAGCCACTGACGATGTTTTTTGAAACTCATATTTATACATAAGATTAATCATGTCTACAAAAAGTTTTGAGTATTTTAAAGAAAGGGAAGTGAGCGCGAAAGCTAAAAACCTTATTACTTGCTCTCTGTTTTCAATTGATAAAGGGATAACAATAGAATCAGTAATATTTATACTTTTTACAATTGTGTTTATATCTAACTGAGATTCTGCACAGGCTCTGTATATTTGCATATTCTTATAAAGCGCAACCCAGTGTTCTCTTGCTTTCATTTCTGCCTCAGTTATTTGTATAGTAGCAATTTTACAACTTTTAACTTAATATATAATAAATATTAGATTTTTATTGGTGTTTCATGAGAGAAAAGGTTTGAGTGTAGAAATATGCCTGCAAAATAACACGAGTTTGGGATTCATCCTTGTGTTAGGGCGCGTGTTGGACGCTCTGGCAGCTAGACAATAGAAATACGGCGGGAACTTGTCGAGGTATAAGTTTGTGGAGTGTCATAGAGTTTTTAGTACTTAATTAAGCGGTTAAGTAGTTCACATCGATAGGGCTTTCTCCTATTTTGTTAGTGAACTACCCAACCGCTAAAGACGATTGGGATTTCAGCTATTTAGTTATTAAAAAAGCAAGGAAGATTCTTAATGAGTAGCGGCGGGTTTATTTTTCCAAGACAAGCGTAGAGTTTGCAAGATTCAAAGTAAGAGAATCAATAAGCTCTGAATTGCTAACATCCAACATAATAGATTTCCTGAAAGTGAATTTATCTTTAAATTTATTAATCTTAAAGTTTACAATCTTATTTTGAGGGGAACAGTTATTAATTGCTTCTAGTACCAATCCTGTTGTTAAGTCGTTAGAGGATTCTATTAACTCTGTTTTTATTTCATCCATGTTTCCATCCGCATCTATTTCTTTGGATAACTCCGTGAAAAAAAACAACAGAGAAATGTGAGCTACTTGCTTCTCCTCAATATAAATAAAATTCTGGTGGTTACTTTTTGAGAAAATCCGGCTAGCAAAAGATTTTACTTTTTCACTATCGCTAAAAAATACATAGATAAAATCTTTAATAAAAAGTTCTAAACTAGATTGATCAAAAAGTTCTAAATCAGAAAAATCAGAAAAATCTACTTCTTTAAAAGAAGCTGGAACTTTTGTTATACTTTGAGTAGATTCATTATTTTTCTTAGAATGTCTTTTTTTTCTTTTTGCGTAATCATTTTTTTGATTATTAGCATTTATCTCATCTATATATTTTTCTTCTGTTTTTTTATCGATAGAGGAGTTGAAGTTGCTTACGCGATTTTCTTTATTTGTTTGTGTATTGCTATCTGAGATAAAATTATCTTCTCTATTTGTTTTTAAATTTATTTCTACCGGAGTTTCATTTTCTATTGTTTCTTCAATTTCATTATTCTTGAATTGAAGTGATGCTTTATATTGTTTTTCTGCGTCCCTTTCTTCACTCTCATTTTTTTGTTTTTTAAAATTTGCATTATCAAAGGAGTCAGCTAACATTTCTTTTTTAGACTTCGAAGGAACAAATATATTATTCAGACTTTCGTGAATTTCATTATTGCTCGTGTCGTCTATTTCTTCTTGGAAATCATCCTCATTTTGTTTATTCTTATCACTTAGTGTAATCTCGTAAACTTTAGTAGCGATGCCGTCAATTTTGTTTTCTAATGCATTGAATCTTTTGACTTGAAATTCTACTGCTTTTGACATTGAATCTTTTGAAGTTTTCTTTTGTTGAATTGTTTTATCAGCAACAGTTTTGATTAACCCATCTTTGATTTTAAATGTATAGTCTGCTGTCTCGATAAGATGTTCGCCGTTTACATTATTCTGAATAGTAAAGACTCCGGCCTTCGTGTCTGGGATTTCAATTATACCGTTTTCAACTTTAACTTTTTCATCATCTTCGATTATGCTATTTTCGATTTCAATCTTCTCATCATTTTCAATTATGCTATCTTCAGCTTTAGTACTTTTGTTGCCTTCGTAAATAGCTCCGATAAATACTTTTCCGTCTTCTGATATTACATTTCTTTTTTTATAATTTTTAATAAGATACATCGCATCTTCAAACGGGATTTTTAAAGTGCCCTCTGGAATACTATTTTTACTATTTGTGACAAAAGAGTTTTTCAAAGTCGCTTCTTCTTTTAGAACATCTGCGAAAACTTCATTTTTCATTTTTCTAAATTTTCTTTTTTGCATTTTTTTCTGAAAAAATAAAAAAATTCTCTTCCTTAAAAACCAGGAGATAACCCCAAGCAACATTAAAAATACGATAGCAGTTTCCATCACTCTCTTCCTTGTCGAAAATTATACACTAAAAATCATGAAAAAATGCAGAATTCTGAATTTTTCAAATTAAATAATTATTTACGCTTTATAAAGCGCGAATATATCGCACGGAATATATCACACATCTTATAACACACGTAATATATATATATATATATAAGCGAGGGAAAATAAAAAAACACTACTTAAAGCACCATTTCTGTTTCTTTCAAATACATCAGCTTTTTAGGGTACTTCTTAATATTTGCCTTCCACCAATCTGGAACATTCTTTCTCTCTTTAATCGACTTAGATGTTCCAAAAGCAACCTGCACTGCCTCACTCATCTTTGCAGAAAACAGTAAACTTTCTACTAAACTCTCACTGTCTAGTGCCTTTTTTAACCCAACGACACTAAACATAACTGCCCCAATTTGCATTGCAGTATTATAATTTTCAAAGATACATTGCACAGAATAATTCATAAATTTTAATGGTGTACTCAACCCATTTACATAAGCACATCTCCAATGTATTTCAAAAATAAAGTGTGTTAAAAGTTTCTGATTAGAGTAATTATTTGTTTTCTTTGCATCCTTATTTGTTCTAAACTCTTCAATAAAATTCTTTCCAACTCCTAATAAATTCTCTTCAATAAAACGACCTAAACACAAAACTAAAAAATTATAATCAATAACAATAAAATCAGCTTTTCCTTGATTATGAAACACAATCGGAAGCATACCTATATCACCATTTGAATATAATTCCTCTAACTTTTCCACTTCACTAAAGATAAAACTAAACACATAAAACATCCTCTCCGATGTGCTTAAAAGTCCTGCAATATCCAAAGGAACTTCATACCTATACCCTTCAAAAACTGTACCAACATTAATCATTTTCTCTCTCCATAAATAAAATAGTCTCTCTTAATTTCTCTTGCAACTCTTCATTTTTCCCATCTCTATATAAGATTAAAATTTGAAAAAGCAATCCTTTTAGAAGAGAATTCTCTTCTTCTATCTCTAATATTTTACCTCGCAAAACATCTTCAAAACCTAAAACATGCTCTGCCTTTTTTACCTTCTCTATCTCCTTGCTTACTTCAAATATCACAATCTCTTTTTCTTCTTCAGTATGACAAAAGTCAACAATTCTAAATAACAGATATCTAACCTTACCACAAAAATACTTCACAATTTTTTTCATTTAAGCTCCTAAATAATAAAGATTTGATATAATAATTCTTTTCGACTTAATACGACGTTAAGTCAATAGTTTTAATAGAGAGGACTACATATTGCAAGAAAATCTACAAGTGTTATCTGAAGAGAACCTTTTAAGTATATACCAAGAGTACTCACTCACCTATAACCTTTCTGTCAACCTAATAGAATCAATCGTTAGACTTTCTTTATCACAGGTATATAACGGCATTGGTCCTGCTACAGTAGAACCAACTGGACATATAATCATTACTCAAATAATAAAAGGCTCTTACGAAGTAAAAAGAATAATACTATCAAGCAAAAAAAGAAAAGAATTTAAGAAAGTTCTTACTGAAAATCTAGACAGAGAACTGAAAAAAATGTTCAAACAAAGCTTTACATCACTAGCAAAAAAAGCAAATAATATATTCTATGCACAGCCAATGTATAATGAAGACGGAAGAGTTACTTTTAAAATATTCAACAGAAAAAAAGAAGTAATCAATAACCTATATGGAAACATAAAAATAGAAAACCTACTTAAAATAAATTACAATCAAGCTGATATATTCTTTTTCGTTTCAGTTCCAGACTCTCCAAACGTAATCCATAAAGACGGAAAATTTTATGTCGAAGTCAAAAATAAATCTGCAAATATAATCAAGCTATATCTCAACGTAATACTTAAAAAACTAAATAGTTTTATTGAAAATTCTTTTACTTACAGTTCTGTAAAGATAGATTATAACAATTACACCGTGTTTGTAGTTTTAAAAAATAAATATATAAACAAGTCTTCTTCTGAATATATAAACAATAAAATGAATGAATATTGCGGATTAAAATGTGTAGTAACGACGAGCAGAAACTAGAAATTATCTGTAACTGCTTCGCCCATATCTTTCGTATCTTCTATTTGAATATTTAAAAAATTCAATGAAGAGTTAACAGCTTTTTTTATTGATTTCTTCTCGGCATCTTCTTTCGCTCTTTCAAATCTTTTTCTTGCCAATTCGAACTCTGCTTCTGCTTTTTCAACATAAGAAGTATAATCATTCTCTATTGCCGGTAGTTTCTTTTTTGTTACATTAAGAAGCAGAGCTGCATCACTCTTCGAAATATTTAGTTTACTTATTTCATCTCTTATACTTGCATTACTAATCATAACCATATGCCTTTTTTAATTTATTACTCTGACATTCTACATAATTCTAGCAAAAAATCAACTAAGAATAAATAAATACATATTCTTTATTGTCGTTTCACTTTATAACTAACTACTTAAAAATTGATTAATATATTCTTTTTGTGCTACAATATTTTTCTATTAAACCCCAATATAAAGAGAAAAACAATGAACAGGTCTAGCCATATATTACTATAGAAAAAAAAATTCAAATACACATCATATATAAAAATGAGATTATGCTAAAAGAGATTGTAAACTCATTTAGATTTAGCCCAGATATATTTAAATTCTCTAAGACCTCTAACATTAAAGGTACAATAAAATTATTGCAAGACATCAACCCAATTGTTATTTTTGTTTCGTTTTTCTAATGAAATCAACTCTATTTATTTTTTACATTCTGTCAAAAACTTACGTGATATAAGCGGCAAAAAATATAAAATAATTCCCGTGTATTCACAACACGATGACATATTACGAGCATGGATGCAATGATTGCATTAGTTCTATCTGGTTCACCGGGAGAACTAATGCATAAGATTAAAATACTCACTGAAGATCATCAAAATTTAATAGCGCTTGAGAGAAAAGTTATTGATATTACAGCAATGGCAGATTCTAAAATACTACAGGTGTCAAAAGCAAAAAAGTTTGAGAATCAACAATAAAGATTGATAATATGTACAAAATAGTTTGAGAATAGAGTAGATAAATTAATATGGCAAAATCTAAAAGTATTATTCCTGAGTTTATGAAAAATAATCCAGAAGATACTTTTATGTTTACAATGCCTATTAATTTAAAGCTTGATTATGAAAGTTTTTCCAACAGTCATTTTAATGTGATTGTTGAAAATTTAACTAAAAATGAAAGCTTTTTGACTGAGATGTCTCCTGGGATATTTTTTACTCATTTTACTTTCTACAAACCATATAAAAATGGAAAAATTGATAAAGATTCTAAACAGTATTTGAAAAAAGATAAACGCAGTTTTGATATTAATACTGATTTTGCTTCAGATAAAAAGGTCAGTATGTATAATTTATTGGTTACGGGAGAAGATGATGCATGGGAAGCTACATCCTATAGATTTTTTAGAAATAGGTTTTTAGAATACACAGTTGAAGAGATTGCTGAACATTTTCAAGTTTTAGATGAAGATAATCTTGAAGCTTTAAAAAGTTATCCATGTATTTTTGCATATGAAGGTGCTGACTCAGAATTCAAAATAGGTAAGATAACATCCATCAAGAGACAAACAGATGCTTTGGAAATCAAGTATGAATTTGATGAAAAAATAACTTCTAAAAAGTTTTCTGAGATAGAACAATATAGGCAAGCTCTAGATATTAGAGCATGGGAGATGAATCGTACACATTGGGCAGTCAAAGATGCTGACCTCTATAGTGTATTAGGTGAGATAATTCCAGCCAGCATATCTATAAGTGAAGAAAGCGTTCCCCTTCCAAAAGCAAAAGATGCTCAACAGCATGCTAGCTCAGTAAAAGAATTTATTAATAAAGTTTTTAGTTTTCAGCACGATACTCACATACATGAAGTTTTTTATAGGGGGCACTCTGATAAGCAAAAGTACAAATTAGAACCATCATTATTTAGAAAAGATGAACTTGGAAATTATTTATACTTAGAGAAAGAAGATATATTGTATCGTGAATTGATTGTCTCTAACTCCTCGGATTTTTTATCTGATTCTTATACTCTTGATAGACTTGTTCGTATGCAGCACTATTCGTTACCAACAAGATTGTTAGATATAACATCCAACCCATTGATAGCTCTTTATTTTACATGTAAATCCAGTATAGGTAGTGATGGTGAAGTTGTTTTTTTTAGGATTCAAAAAGAAGAAATTAAATATTATGATTCTGATACAGCAAGTTGTTTAGCTAATTTGGCCAAGTTGCCAAAGCATGAACAAAATAAGATTAATACTGGATTAGAGAAACATGAATTTAATGAACAACCTGTAATTAAAAGATTGGTTCACTTCATTAGAGATGAAAAGCCTTTTTTTGAAGGTCAGATAGAACCTAGTGACTTAAAAAAAATCATTTGTGTTAAAAGTAAAAAAAGTAATGAAAGAATCACATCTCAGTCAGGTGCATTTTTATCAAACCTATTCAAGAAAACCCCGTTCTCTAAGACGGGGATGAATTGAATATAATCATTGGATTATTTAATCTATTGTTATTCAGTCATAAATCGTGTACAATGCTTGTATGAAAACAATATATGATACAAATAATC
>JAHJJF010000155.1 GCA_018823135.1 Pseudomonadota bacterium | reverse complement strand
TCCCTCGGTGCCGCATTTTGTGGAAACAGAAGACCGGGCCTGAAGCCGTATTGAGCCAACGCCAATTGGCAAGACAGGTAGTCTCTTAGAGAGGTATGTTGACTAACGCCATGGCAGAGGTAAGCCAAAAGCGGACTTGACCGTACGCAGTAACAGTTAGATATCTGGCGGGTTAAAGTCCCGTCCGGGGAGTTGTCCGTACACCCCGGTAGTTCAAGGGAGCGGCGTTCTGGTAACAGAGGGTCGTAAGTTCCCAATTGGCAAAGCAGCAGGCCGTAACGAAAGTGAACCTATATGTAGCCTCGTTACTGCTTGAAGATGCCGACCCTCTGGTCATATGGGGAAGGCCGTTGTGCATGGGCTCTGAAAACGGAATCGGCCCGTGTGATCTTCCGGGGTAGCAGGGATGGCATGTTGTGGAAGATATTCAACCCAGTGCTGGAGACCCGCTGCGGTGATGTTGAGGAACATCAACCAGGGTGTATAAGGAAACGAAATCACGCTGGGTCGCATCGGGAGTCGGAGGGGCTTATATAACCGTTTGAGGGTCTGGGACAACATAACCCGGCCCGAGGGAAGGAGCCCTGCTTTGTTCACGTAACCGAAGGGCGGAGGATAGAGGGATTGCAGAGATGCTAAAAACCCCGGAAAATATCAGAACGCTACAGAGGAAGCTCTACCGCAAGGCCAAGCAGGAACCAGCCTGCCGCTTTCACGCCTTATACGACAAGGTCTATCGGGGTGACATCCTCAGTCATGCCTATGCCCTTGTCCGCGCCAACAGGGGGAGTGCCGGGATTGACGGCCTTACCTTCGAGGCCATTGAGGAACAGGAAGGGGTGGCCGCATTCATCGCGGAGCTGGAAGAAGCACTGAGAAACAAGACGTATAAGCCCGATCCGGTAAAAAGGGTCATGATCCCGAAAAGCGACGGCAGTCAGCGCCCTTTGGGTATTCCGACCATCCGGGACCGGGTGGCGCAGATGGCCACGAAACTGGTCATCGAGCCGATCTTCGAAGCGGATTTTTGCGAAACCTCGTACGGATTCAGACCGAAGAAGTCAGCCCACGATGCAGTCGATGACGTAGCTTATGCCCTGAATACCGGGTACCCAGAAGTCATCGACGCCGATCTCTCCAAGTACTTCGATACCATCCCCCATTCCAATCTCATGGCCGTTGTCGCCGAACGCATCTGTGACGGGGCGATTCTGCACCTGATCCAGATGTGGCTCAAGGCCCCGGTCATGGAAGAGGACAAGGACGGCACGAAGCGGAATATCGGCGGCGGCAAGGGCAACCGCAAGGGGACACCACAGGGCGGAGTCATCTCGCCGCTGCTGGCTAATCTCTACCTGCATATTTTAGACAGGATTTGGGAAAGGCACAATCTGCAACAACGGTTGGGTGCCCGCATCGTCAGGTATGCCGATGACATCGTTATCCTCTGCCGGAAGGGCAAATCCGGCGAGGCCATGGCCGTTTTAAGGCAGATCCTGGAGCGGTTACAGCTCACCTTGAATGAGGGTAAGACCAAGATCGTCAATGCCTACAAAGGGAAGTTCGATTTTTTGGGGTTCACCATCCTGATGGGGAAAAGCAGAAGAACAGGGAGATCGTATCCCCATGTTCAACCATCGAAGAAGTCCTTGCGAAAGATCAAAGATCGAGTGACCGAACTGACGCGACGCGTGACAACGGTAAAACCGCTGGCAGGATTAGTGCAGGAGCTTAATGCTACCGTGCGAGGGTGGGCGAGCTATTTCCATTATCGCAACTGCAGCAAGACATTGACCAACGTGCGTGGTCATGTTGAAGAACGGCTTCGAACTCACCTGCGTAAGCGCCACAAGATCAGAGATCGGGGCGCCGGTTATGCCTTGTTTACGAGCAGAATCCTGTACGAAAAGTACGGTCTGTATCAAGTGCCGACAACAGCGGCTTGGACGAAGGCGCATGCTTTGCGGTGAAGAACATCGGAAAACCGTGTGCGGGAAAACCGCATGCACGGTTTGATGAGGGGAGGTTGATGGACGATCGGCTTGGTGGACACGTAGTAGCCGCGTGCGGCGAGACGTCAATGAAAAGTCACGGGCACAGATTTGATATCAGCTTCCTACTCTACCCTTTCATACCCTTTCAGAAAGTTTGAGTTTAAACAAAAAAAAGGGGCTGCCCCGCCTTGGGACAGCCCCTTTGCTCATCATGGCCGGATTAATTGGTTAATTGGTATAGTAAATGGTCGTGAGTGAAGTCCCTTCGTTTTGTTTGTTCACGGTTTTTTGACCACCGCTGCTGAAGACACTGTAGTCTCCGCCAGTTCCAACGACTTTAGCCTCTAGACCCTCCTGCTGCACATTTAAAACAGCCCCGCTTACAGCCGGCGACAGTTCAACGTTGTCAGAGTGCAAGGTTACAGTCATATCAAACCTGGTCTGATCTTCAGCAAATCCTCCAGATCCATTCCATTGTTCTGTGGTAATGGCATTGATGAGAGACGAGGGCATACGGTTCATTCCTCCCATACTAACAGCCATGCTGACGGCAGAGAGGTAATT
>JAHJJF010000154.1 GCA_018823135.1 Pseudomonadota bacterium | reverse complement strand
TGCAATTGCTATTGCAATACCGGTTGGGACGAGGTCTGTTGCCCTTAATAGCAACTGATTCAGAATCTCCATGTCATTCACTCCTTCTCAAAGCGACGTCAGACCTGACACTATACTGGAGCCAATAAGTGGATAGGGGCCAGTTGATTTCTCAGAATTCGACAACTTACGGCAGCTATTGCGGAAGTTATCATATTGGTACGAGCGCTTTTGCGTCCCAGATCAATAGGGTCCGTACATCCCAACTAACACCGAACTAACACCGGTGGCACTACCCACAGAGTATCTCAGGGAAAATATCCGAACTTCTCACGAGAATAACAATGGACATTTTACTTGAGAGCCTGGGCGGAGAATCACAATGCCTGGTGGGCCTTTAGTGCAGTACACAACGTCGCAAATGAAAGATACCGACGCGACCTGATGTCTAATGCTACAATGGTCTGGGGAAAGTGAGGTCGGGGCCGCTTTCCTACCGCCCCAAAGAGAATGTCAATCTGAAAGCTTCGTGTTTCGTACTGTCAACCCCGTTCTTAGCTACCTAAGCAGGAATGAGAGTCGGAAAGTTCTGAGTTCAGGACAGGCGGGGGAGCCATTCTGTTCAGAACACAGAACTCCACCTCCGCTTGATGAACTGCTGGTCCCCCCGCCCGTTGGGTAAGTGTATTCGATGGTGACATGACCATTCTTGACGGTGATCTTTTTAACGAATGACTTTATAAACGACTTCTGCTCAAACAGCGTCCCCTTAGAAAGCAACTCTCGCAGATCCTTGACCATCTCCTTGAGCCGTCTCACACTCAGCGCCGGCAAGGGCCTACTGGTAGACTGCAACAAAGACCTCTCCTGGTTTCTGAGCTTTTCGATTCTCGCCGCAAGATCTCTGACTCTTGCCGCAAGATCTCCGGCCTCGAAACTACCACTCTCAATGGCCGAGTATAGATTATCCAGCTTTCGTTGGTGCTTTGGTATCTCGTTTTGTGGGACCTTTATGTTTTGGTCGTTCTGCGACAGTTTCTTAGTTATGGCATCATTGGTGAGTCTTAGCAGTTCACGCAAGTTCTCTTCCGTTAGTACTCGCTCTTGTAGCTTCTTGATTACCAGCGATTCAATTCGGTCCCTATTGATCATGCGAGATCGGCATACCTCTTTACCCTTACGCAGGGAATTGTGACAGACATAGTAATGGAATTTCCCTGACTTCGCTGAGCAACCCTGAAGAGCGTAGCCACACTCCCCACAGCGTAGCAAGCCCGACAGCAAGTAGTCTGATGTCAGAGAACGTGGTCGACAGTTCTCAGGGCTCCGTTCCGAAATGGCCTTCTGTAGCTTATCAAACTCATCCTGAGACACTATTGCTGGATGATTGTCATTCCGTCGCACGGGTTCCGCTTGCTGGTTGGACTTCCCCCAGACCAAAGTCCCGGTATATACGTCATTTCGCAGGAGATACAGGATGACGCCTTTGCTCCATCGTTTATCCCTGTTCGTAAGTACGCCCTCCGTATTTAGAGCTGAGGTGATCTCCTTGCCCCCCATTCCAGAGAGTGCCAGATCGAAGACGCGCCCAACTGTCGGGACGTTTTCCTCATCTAATACGAGTTTGTTTTTGATTGCTGATCCGACCTTAGTTTTCTCGATTCGGTATCCCATTGCCGGCATGGATCCATTGTAATAACCTCGGCTGGCATTCTCTCTCATGCCTCTGATCGTATCCTGGGCAAGATTGGCCGAGTAGAACTCGTCAACGATTTCGATCATACCTTCAAACAGTGCTCACGCCGGACTATCGTCAAAACGCTCTCAAATCTACCGGCCCAAAAACTTGCCGGGGAAAGAGGTTGTTAGCAGAAATGCCCTTAAACATGGGCTTCTCGCAAAGGCCGCTCTCATAACAACTGGCGACGGCATTGAGAATAAACCGGTGTTTGACGCTCTTTTGAGGGATTTATGCAGAGAACTCAGGACAGAGGGTGTTTTGGAGCAAATGCTTGTGGAGAAAATCGCCGTTTCCTACTGGCGGTTGCGCCGTGTGCTGCGTTGCGAGGTGGGCTAGATCAGGGGGGAAATTGGACAATCTGGCGCTGACTACCAGATTCGACCAGATTGACAGATACAATCGTGAACTGAGCTTGGCTTTTCTCGATCCGAAAAGGAGCGCTTACAAAAGGAACTCTCATGGTGTATAAAAACTCCTAGAGGCCCTTAACAACGCCGCGAGATCGTGATGGAGACTGAGGAAATCACCAGTGAGGCCAGACGCGCACTTGTTGAGGTTTACGGTAATGAGCCAAACAGCAGAACTGTAAACCTGCTCATCATCAACGAGTTGGGCAACGAAGACAGCCAGCTCACCGATCAGCCGTTGCCGTCGAATAGACTCAAGGCACTTCACCTCAAAACACTAGACAAAGAACTGGCTACTGCCAGGGGGGTTGAGGAGATGTATCAGGAGAGGAACGAACTGGAGATCGAATCCACCCAGCTCGCAGCCAGTCTGCCGCCGAAAGAGATTACCGATAAGCTGCTTCGTTACGAGACTACCATAGAGCGGCAGCTCTATCGCGCCATTGACCAACTGGATCGTTTGCAGCGGCAGCGGAAAGGCGAAACCATCCCGTCGCCCATCAACATTGAGCTGAATAGCCAGAACTGATTTCTGCGAAACAAAGCCACAGTTACGGCTGGCTGAGGA
>JAHJJF010000153.1 GCA_018823135.1 Pseudomonadota bacterium | reverse complement strand
TCTTTTAATTTAAAAAAATTAAGTTTTTATATGCTCTCCACATATATTGTCAAATCTGCTGTTTTAGCACCAGCCTGTTCATCATGAGGAACAATCACTTTAATTCCAATTTTAGCTGTATCTAAACCACCCTCATTATCAAGAGCATCTATCAGCAGATGTTTATTTCCAACTCCATTTGGTACGGAAACATAAGTAGTATTTGCTGTCCCGCTGTCTGAAGAGTTAGCATGAACAAAATAATAATTGTTGGGAAGCAGATTTGCTCCGTTAGCTGTACTAGTAAAGGGGCTGTCTATTCCATAAGCATAAACATCAAAATCAATTGAGCCGTCATTTCTTATCACGAACCAATCAGTTACATCCTCGCTTGTTTTGTTTTCATTAATTTCTAAGTCACCTAAATTAATGGCAGGATCAGTTATAGTTAATACTATATTGCTTTTAACACCAAAAGAAGTTGTTCCAGTATCAGCAGTTACATTTGTAATTAATGTTCCAGTAATGTTTTGGGTAGACAATGTAGAAGTAAGTAACCCAATTACAGAAATAACAATAGCGACACCGACTAAAACGACTAATGTTTGATTTGATACTTCCTTATTCATTTTTATCACCTTTTTTATTTTTTTCAACCACATTAAAAATAACTTTTCCTGTTACTGTTTGTGGTTCTAATTTCTCGCCAACATAGAAACTAACCCTTCCTGACGAAGAAGCAGAATCCGGATAAATTGCTTCTTCTTTCAAAAGAGGTTTAATAATGGCCAAACCAACCGTTAAGAGAGAAAAAGTTATTCCTATTATCAGCAAAACTGCGATTGTCTTTTTTGAAATCATTTTAACATCTCCGTTTAGATTCAATTTTTTTCCCATCTTCATCTTTTTTTAATTTATTTTTTATCCAAATTAATAACCTTATCAACAAACAGACTTGATTCTTGAATAAACCTTTCCTGCTCCTTAATATTTAAAGTATAAAAAACTGCTTTGACTTTACTTTCCTTGATTTTATTGATTAAGCTGAATATGAATTTAACTACCAAATCTGTTTTCTGATAAATTAGTAAACTGGTCAAGGAATCAAAAATGAGGTAGTCAAACTCATGCTTTAGAATTTCAGAAATTGTTGATGATAATTTAGTTAAGACTTTTTGACTACTCACAAAGTAACAGCCGGTCATGTGATCAAAATCTTTTTTTATTGTCTTAGAAACAACGTCAATAAAAACAATATTCTTTATATTAACGTTTTTTTTCTTAAACTGTTCCTTTAAACTCCCAGAAGTTTTGTTTAAAGTTACATAACATACCTTTTTTTCAGACAATTGTTTTGCTATACCAATGATTATAGAATTATATTCAACACTTGGTATAAGCAAAAGAATAGTCTGATTTTCAGATAATTCTTGTACAATATTCATCTTATCCACCTATTATCTCTTAATAAATCATAACCAGAAAGAGCGGGCATTTTGATATTTAGTAGAATTAAATCAAAAGCTTTTTCTCTAACAAGTTCTAAAGCTTGAGACCCCTTTGTTGCTGTCTTAATATCATAGCCTTCTTTATCTAAAATATTTTTCATCATAGTTAAATCGTCATCAGCATTGATGATTAAGATTGTTTCGGGCATTTTTCTTCACTTTCTTAGTTTTCCAAGAGGTACAAGAAATTTCTTTTTTTGAAATTTCTCAGTATCGTTTTTTTTATTTTATAAGTTATAAAGCAAATAAGGTTTACTTTATTTAAAAACTTGCCTATTTTTTGCCTACTTTCTAACTATATTCTGCCAATTTAGGATATAAATAAGCAAAAACTATATTAGAGGTAGTAAAAAAATGGTTAATAAACAATTTTGGAAAGATTATAGTTTTATTATGAGAAGCAAACAAAGAAAAACAATTCTTTTAGTTATGGAAAGACCAATGACTGTAACCGAGATAAAGAATAAGACAGATTTGAGCCTTTCAGATACAAGCAGAGTTTTAAGAAGATTTAAAATAGAAGGTTTAGCAAAGTGCATAAATCCAGAAGATCATTTAGGAAGAATTTATCAACTATCAGAGAGAGGTGAGAAAATAAAAGAAAAACTAGAAAAAAGTTAGTCTAATTCGGCTAGGAGAAAGTTAATTAAATCAAATTGGCCTTTTCCATATTCTGTTAAATCGCTAGCCTTTTCAAGTTTAGA
>JAHJJF010000152.1 GCA_018823135.1 Pseudomonadota bacterium | reverse complement strand
TTCGAAGATGTATTACCTCCGAATGGAGTCGTGTGTTGTTTTGGTTTCTATCTAGCTGTTTCCAGCACTGTCATCTTCATCAGATGAGTTTGTTCCTGACTTCGCTGGTGTCTGATCAAAGCGCCGTTCTTCCTTCGGGTCCTTCGGGTCGTCGAAAAAGACTGTGAAGTCGTCAGGGTTGCTTCTCGATGGGAAGATCAGCATCTTCACTTCGTTCAAGTTGATTGAACAGTTGAACTTGGGAGGGTGTGCGATCCAGAAAGGTTCCTTCCCTTCGCGCACAACCTTGTATGCCTCGATGTTGATTCTTGTCGTCATTCATGTCTCCGATTCTTGTCAGTTGAACAGTGTTTGGGAACGTTGGACAGTGTGAATCAAGCAGTGGCGGTCTTCTTGCGGCGACCGATGGTGAACTTCACCTCTCCATCGACCTGCTTCTCCTCCTCCTTTGCAGCGGGAGCCTCGTGGGCTTCAGGGAACTGAATGAGCTTGGCTCGTGGCTTCTTCGTGTTCGCAGGCTTGGCAGTCTTGGGCTCCTTGACCTTCTTGTCCTTCTTGTCCTTCTTGACGGTTCCGGTGTTGAAGCATGTACGGCGACCGCTCTCGAAAACTCCGGGCAGCTCTGCCGCCCACGCGACGACATTGGACACATCGTCGATCTCGTCAAACTTCGCCATGACACGACTGCTCTTGCTGTTGGCACCCTTGATGGGGGCTCCATCGGTCTTGAACGTGCAGGGCTTCAGAGTATCGGGCGGGCACTTGTACACGTAGAGCATGAAGCTCTCGTCCGTGACGTTGGCCATCACGAACATGCTGTCGATCCGTCCATCTGCCTGCTTCTTGCCCACCTTGATGCCACATCCCATGACCTCGAAGTCCAGCTTGGCGTCGAGGAACCCCCTCATGATGTTGTTCAGCGTCTTGTGCACGGGCTTGCGCACGACAGGATCACCCGCCCGCAGCAGCATTCCATCATCAGTGACGAATGGCATGTCACCGAGATTTCGTGGGCTCTTGCCCAGGTACACGGGGACCATGATCTTGTTCAAATTCGCACTCATTGAAGCCTCCATTCCCGCATTGGTTTATTGTTCGCGGGTTACTTTTACAACATAGCACTTCATTTAATTCTTTTATTCCTTAAAACGGGGTCGGTCGAACTAATTTTTAATTCTTGAAACAAATCGATTTCAAAAGATCCTGCTTTATAGATACAATTTTTGAAAAGACCGTACTGATTCAACAAGTAACCTCTATTTTTAGCAATACCTCGTAAAATCATGTTGTAGTTTCCATCTCCAGTCCATGCAAGCATTTGAGATCCAAAATTATCAACCGACGCGCAATAAAACGTCACATTAACAGGACCATCAATGCTTTCCAAAACAATGGTCGTACTGGAACCAACGGTAAGATTAATCTTATTTCTAAGTTTTTGAGCATTTTCTGATATATTTTCAACGTAATCAATAGGGATGATGACGATGTTGATGTTCGAGATTAGCTTACATTTTCTCCTATAGTCACCACAAATTTCATGTTCCACACACCATTCAATCAAGAGTGGACGAATATGAGACCAAAGTTCACTCGCTGTTTCGTAAGAAATAGGTGGGTATTTTTCTTTTCTCATATGGTACCATTCTTGATGCCGTCGTTGAATTCCTTATATGTTAGGTTTTTGAAAGATTTATATAGCTTCGCAATCTTTGCAATGTATTGGCGTGAAATATTAGGATCTTCTGATACAATGAATCTTTTTGTTACGAACCATTGAATCTCAATATCAATATCTTTTTGACTATAAAACTTATCTCTATTATTGAGAAGTAATTCCATATTGTTTTTGATTCTGTTGAAACTGAATTTGATCTCGACCTTTGGATTCGTTCGAAGCCCTTTATTGTAGAGTGTATTATCAAATGGATTAGATATTAACAGATGTATTGGAAATTCCATTCCGCGACGCAATTTTATTGTATCATCTGTATAAAAGTCGCTGGCCTTGCCGTTGTAGATGAACTTCTCACAGGCGTCGGTATTACCTACGTATTGAGCCACACAGTTTTTACAGAACACACACAGAGGCGTTAGACCACCTTCAGAAAGCACTTTCAATTCACGACATTGACGTTCAAATATTGACACATTACCAGTTAAGATCTGGTAATGGTCAGAGGCTTCGTAGATCAGGTACGTTTCCTTACCTAGAACATGCTGGTATTTTGGAATGATGTAGGATGCTTTGAACCAAGACCACATGTTCTACTCGTTGTTTGTGGCGTTTGTCTGCTTCTTGATGTTTTGTAGATAACTGTTCAGCCTTCGATCTTCGCCACACTTCTTCAAAAGCTTCTTATTGCCCTTGATTCCTATCAAGAGCGTCGTCAGCCATTCAGCAGGGAGGTCACACATGAATGCGATCAGGTTCTTCAATTGGTTATGTGTCTCGGGCACCTCACCATCTTTGCTGAACATGATGGTGAATTCGTCGATAGTCTTGTTCATACGGTCATTGCTCTGTTCTTTGACATCATCCACGACGTTAGCGTAATCTTCGAGGATTTCAACGGCAGTCACGCAGTTTCTTACGGGGCGCACCAAGTATGGCGCCAGAGCGACCGCTGCATCTTCGCCGATGATGCCCGAAATGACCTCCATCTTTGCATCGTCAGTGCTTGGGATGACGTCGGCTGTTAGAATTTCATCGACAAGCCTGTAACCTTCGGGAGTCGGGAATGCTGTAATTTCTATCCTTTCCTCCTTATACAGCATTTTCTTGTTTTCGTTGATGAATTGAATGATCTTTTTGTCGACGCCATATTCCTTGGCCCACTTGCACCACGACAATGCGTCGGGAGTTGCAACGATCTGACAAAACCGCCTGTTCATAGCCTTATCGAGAGTATCGACTTGGTATTCCCCATTGTCAGGATTCATGTCGCCCACGATGATCCACCCATCAGGAAGCTTATGGGTGTGCAGTCTTCGTTCGCTGAGGAGCGAAAACACAGCTTGTCTGACATCGATAGGCGCGCGATTGATCTCGCCGAGCAACAGCAGTCCTCGCGTGCCAGGCTTTGGGAACCATTCGGGGCGCGTCCAGAACGTTACACCGTTCTTTTCACGCGGGAAGCCGATGATGTCTCCAGGCTCGTTGTTTGCGAGTCTAAGGTCGACGAATCCGAATTCTTCTTTTTCGAGTAGAACATTCATGCTCTCAGCAACTTCTTCGATACACCATGTCTTGCCGACGCCCATTGGTCCGATGAAGAGCAGGTTCATGTGAATCTGCTTCATGCAGAGATTTAAAAGCAAATCTTGAAAAACATCAATCTTCATTACTATCTCCTTTTTTGCGCATCTTGATATATTTTCCGAATGGCTGTTTGTGCATTGGACCAGGGGTATCAACCCAGATTACTTTGTATTTTGGTGCTTTTTGTGGGAAAACGCCCTCCATGTCAGTGAAAAAAATCATGAGGTCTATTCCAAGTTTCTTTCTTTCGACATATTCGAAAACTGGTCTGAAGTTCGTTCCTCCGAGTCCCATGAAATTTGGGTCAACTTTCATTCCCTTCTTTAATTTGTAATGCTTTTGTATTTGCGCATCACATTCGATAATATCAATTGTGCACGGGTATACTTCTGAAATTTTGTTGATCTCGGTCATAAAGCGTGGAAAGTCGCCGATTGTAGAACCAGATGTATCGATGACGACTGTTAATCTAATAACACGGATAGGCTTTTTGCCCTTGACCAAATCACCAAGACGGCGATTTTGGCGTTTCCAAGTGCTTGTGTGTCCTGCTTTGATAGTAGCTCCGATTTGTTCTTTCAATATCCTTTCCCATGGTACAATAGATGTACCCAAAATATCTTTAATTACAAGACCAAGGTTGCCAGGCAGCTTTCCAATTTGACGAGCATAACTTGCAGCTTGTTGAACCATATTCTTGATAACGGTGTTGTCGATTTCATTCTTTTTAGAGTCTTCGTTTGGTACAGTTTTCCACTTATCATGTCCGTCTAAGCCAGCACTATCGTTACATTTTCCACCCTCGCCTCCACCTTCGCCTCCACCTTCGCCTTCATTCTCGCCTTCATTCTCGCCTTCATTCTCGCCTTCACCCTTGCTACTTCCTTGATTATTCTCGTTGCTTTCGTCACCTTTTTTTGGACTTGAAGAAAAGCCTGGAGCATTAATACTCCCATTCTTTTTGGCTTTCTCAACTAGAAGGTCATAGTATTTTTCTGCTGACATTCTTGGTGGAAGATCAAATAGTTTGTATGAGACACCGCCTCCGTATGGAAGTTTTCTAGATATAAGTTGATTGATGGCAATATCTGTCGCAAGATTCCACACAAGTTCTGGGTGCCCATTAACGAGGATTACAGCGTCTCTGCTTTGAACACGAAGAATGTGTTTGAAGATTATGTGTAAGCATTCGTGTTCGCATACTCCAACAATACTTTGAATTGTTTTAGATTCCTCATACTCTTTTTGGATCATGTCGGAATTGTAGTAGAGATATGGAATACCATCCTTGATGGTGACTGCCATGATGTATTCCATTGAATTATCTTCAACGCGGTTGAACTGGACAAGGAGATACCCGTAAAAAGGTGAATCTTTGATGAGTTCAATTAGAGCAAGCCTCAATAGACTGATTTTTTGCCCCGTGATGTCCGATTGAATTGCAAAATCTGACATGCATCACCTCACTGTGATTACAGTATAGTATCATTTGCTATTCTTTAGTCTACGGAATTACTTGATTCGATCTTCGCGGAAGCGCTTGAACACAGCAAAACGAGCAGATTTTGTGACAACATCGTTTCCTTGACCTTTAAATTCTACCATTGTCCCGAGTAACATATCTTTGTTTAACCAGTATTCTTCGCGTTGCTTATCTGTGAAGCCACCACCAACACGAACAATCTCATCATTTTCCATCTTGACCTTGAAAGCGCCAAGACGTCCGATGTGCTTATTTTTTCCTTCAAGAAATCCAATAATCTTACCGTCGAATGTTTCTTCAGGCTTCATCTTGAGCCAAGCATTACTCCGTTTCAGCTCGTAGTAACTATCTAATTCCTTGAGCATGATACCTTCGTATCCAGCTTCAAGGCATTCGTTGTAGAATGCTGTCAATTCTTCATGGTTATGAATGATTTTATACGGAACACGAACACTGTATTTATTCACAACATCAGCGCTGTCGCAGAAAAATTCGTCTAATTCAGTCATACGTTCTGAATAGTTCTTTATACGTGCTCCGTTGAAGTCTTCGATCTTCAACATATCGAAGACATGATGACGAATCTTATTCCTCTCTTCTTTTGGCAAAACCTCGGTCTTGACGAGGCTGATTGTCTTATTCCATGAGCTTGTGTAAATCTCTCCATCAATGACCCAAGTATCAGTATCTAAATCTTCGAGAGCTGTTTGGTACCTCTTGGCGATAAAATCAAGGCTTTGGATGTGAAATCCGTCTCGAGAACGTGCTTTGGCCGATTTTTTCGAGATGAAGAAAATAGCGCGCATCCCATCTAACTTTGGTTCGACAGCAATCGGGAACTTAATCTTTCGTTCCTTTATCGGATTTGCGAGCATGATTAAGAATTCGTCGATGAATCCAGGCCATGCCTTGTTGATGCTCTTGATGTTCACACCGCACTTCAGATCGCGATTGAGAACGCGGGTGTACCACTTACGTTCGCCGTCGCTCAAGATCGAATACAGGCGATCCCAGGCGTCCCTAGCGACATTTCCTGTTAGGTCACGGTTTTTATAGCAATGCAGCAAGCGCATGAATTCTTCGAAATTGTCGTTTTTCAGATTTGTTGGTTTGTTGTCGTACTTTTCCTTTACTTTGATTCCAAATGTATGGAAGTAGTTGTACGTCAAATAGATTAGAGTTTTTAGACGCTTTTCGTCATTTAGATTTGCTAAGAATCTTATTTTGAGTGATGGGGATCCCGAATTCTCGATGCCTTCGAGAAATGTGAGGACGTGTGACATGTTTTTACCTGTTGGGATAGAGAATTACTTGGCGTCGGTAGGAATCTCGTGCTTCCACTCGATGGCGTCCACGATGGCATCGCAGTTTAGCATGACCACGGTGTCCGCATTGAATGGCTCAACTTCCTGAATAATACCCGTTCGTACAAACTTGTGGAAGTGCCCGGTGTCGGGAATCCACGAACATTTGTTCATGAACAATTCGGTTTCTTCCTTCCCGATGCAGACGCCAATGAAATAGTTTGTGACTGTTCTGATGAAATATGCTGTACCGACTACCCAGAACTCGTTCTTCGTCATTGCCATTGTGAATTCTCCTCGTTGGTTGCGGCCGCTACAAGTTCATTACAAACACCCTAACACAAAGACATTTATGAAATTTCTTTAAAAATAGGCCCACCAGGGTTCGAACCTGGGACAGATCGGTTATGAGCCGACTGGTCTACCGCTGACCTATGGGCCTGAAAAAATCTATTCACTTGACAAGCTGAAGAAACAGTTTCCATTTGCATAATGCGTCCAATTATTTTTCATACCAGGCATATAAGGTTTATACGATAGTATTTCGTATCCATGTTCCTGAAACTTTTTGATCCACCATTGTGTAGATTCTGCGATCTTGTGAGTGACATCGTAGTTGTATTCAGGAACAATGAATTTTGTACCATCGCCGATAGGGACAGCAACAAACAGCTTTTCGCAGGATGGCCTGAATTTATCTAGGAGCATATCAAGTTGCGATACTTCCAAATGTTCGAGCACATCCTTTGCAACGATAAGATCAAATTCATCAGGAACGTATGGGAATGGGTTAAACGGAGTACATAATTTTAGATATTGGCGCACATCGCTGTCTGCTGTACAGATTGCATATCGGCTTACATCGCATCCATATGCGTCTCGGCCAAGGTATCTCAGAGCTTTTACTAGGAAGCCTTTCGCACATCCGAATTCTAAGATCTTATCATCACGTGTTAAAGAAAAAGCGTCAATGATGGCCATCGCTTCTTGAAAAGATCGTTCTGGGATCCATTTGAAACCGTTGTAAAGCGATTTCCCAGAAGCTAAACCGTCTTCGAAATATGTGCGGTCGTAGATTTCCTGCGTCATTGTATATCTCCTTTGTTATGTCCCCAGCGGGATTTGAACCCGCGTCGCCGCCGTGAAAGGGCGGTGTCCTGGGCCGGGCTAGACGATGGGGACAAAAATCCCGTCTTGTTGTGATCCCAACACTTCATCTCGCTCCTGTGTTAGGCAACCTTTATTAAGGCCAGCTAGAAGCGTTGTCGGACGGGAACACGACCTAGCTACCGCTTGGGCTTACAACGTATGAGATCGTCGCGCTTCCCTCATACGTACCCTAGCTACGTAGACTCTATTGAGTTTCGACCTTGCTAAAGGGTCATCATCAGTACGCATATTGATAATAACACTCTCATGAGTGTTATGTTCTAAAAATGTGGGTATTTGAAAGGGACTATAAACTAAGCGTGGACGGCCTACATCTCGATGTAGACCACGTAGATGTCGCCAACAAATTCTGCCCAGTCGGCAGCACTGGCAGTATAAGTGACGCTCACAGCAGTCCCATTGAGCACGTGAGGCTCTGGAACAAGTTCGCCAGTACCGCCTTCGTCGACAGCCAGCAATGCGCCCAAGGTCTGGCCAGAATTGAGCAGAGTACCCTTCTGTAGACCAAGGCTAGCACAGTCGATGCCGGTCAAGAATCCGTTAGCATCACCACCAGCTTCGCCAGAATCAAGACCTACATCCAGGAGTTTGGTGGTACCAGTCACTTCTGCGGTGGTCACATCGACGAAGACATCGAGCACGACACCCTTGACGGGAAGATCGAATCCACTGTCTTCTTCAGATCCATCAGGCACAGTTGCAATAGAAATTTTGTGTGTCTTGACGACTGCGTCTGGTTGCACTGCTTGGAGGGCAGTGACGTAGGTTTGAAGGACTTCGACGGCGCGCTGGAGAGGACGAACGGCAAACCACATGGCTTTTCTCCTTCATCTCACTTTGTGTGAGATGCGCCACAGCTATTTGCTGTGGGAAAGGTGTTAAGCCATTATGTATGGATGTTGGAAGCGTTGAAAGATAAAAAGCCTGCTCAATCGAAAACGTTGGTCTGAAAATTAATCCTTGATT
>JAHJJF010000151.1 GCA_018823135.1 Pseudomonadota bacterium | reverse complement strand
GGTTTCCAGCTCCTGATGCCGGTATTTGAGAAATAAATTAAGATCAGGGGCAGGAATCCAGATCAGGTCCATGGCCCCGTGCAGGGTGTCCGACTGGGCGCCGCTGTAATTATTCTTCTGGTTGCCGTGGCTTAAACTCGCTGAGGCGACAAAGCCGCCGGTATAGGAAGTGTGCAGTTTCACTGAGTTGAGTGATGATTCCGTTTCCGGAATAACATCATGGGGATAGGTGTCGGCAGGCCTGGTGGATTGGATGGGGTAGGCATCATAGAGTACATTGTTCCGGCCCGGATCAAACTCTGTGCGTTCATGGGCGACTTCAACTTCCAAAGGGCCCAGATGGCTGTTGAATCCCAGTGTCAAGTCCGTGGTTCTCCAATCTATTTCACGGGAACTTGAGGTCTTGTTGATATTCCCGAAAGTTCCGATCAGGTAACGCTGCTGTATGGCACCGTCCTTTTGTATATAACGATGCGTGAGAAAGGTGTGAAAAGGGAAATCCGGGGCTTTGAGCCTGAGCGACAGTATGTTGTCGTATACTTCAGTTCCGTATAGGTCATCGGGATTCTTATCATTGTAATTAATACCTGCCGCCCCGGTTTGCTGATAATCATAATGATCCAGGTTGTGATAGCTGCCGGTGAAAATATCTCTGAACAGCAGCAGGTCGTGATAGGCGTAGCCCATGTCCCCATAATAATTATTGGCACCGAGAAATTCGCTGTAAAGATGGAAACGGTGCGGAAGGGGATAGGAGTCCAGGTTGATGCTGCCGGCAAAAGATGAATGGGGATACTGGTACTCGCCGGCCCTGGTGAAATCGTCCAGGTTCAGCCACCGGTATCCCACGGACAGATCCACTTCGGTTTCATGATGGGCCTGGGTGTCGAATTCTCTATGAAGGGCCAGACTTTCCGCTGTATTAAAGGGCTGGAGTTCCCCTCCAACCGCCGTGACCGCTGTCAGACACATGAGCAGTCCCAATCGCAGGATTTTTTCCAGCAAGGTTTTGCCCATGAGCCATCTCATTGTGTGAACCTGCCATTTCCGGATGAGGATGGGGTATCAGTGCCGTGAATACGGGAATGGCAATCAGAGCAACGGGTATAATAGGCCCTTCGTGATTCTGCTGATGTGGGGGCCCCGGTGTTGGTATCGATCCTGTGGCCCACATGACACTGCAGACAGAGCAAAGGCTCTCGGGCCTTGAGAAGATTGTTGTTCACCGAGCCGTGCGGACCGTGACAGGTCATGCAGTCCTCCATGAGGTCAGCATGTTCGTACAGAAAAGGGCCCCGTTTTTCAGGATGACACTGGACGCAAGTCTCCTTGACGGTGTCCTTGCGCAGATGTTTGCCGCCCATGCCGCCGTGGGCGTTGTGGCAGTCCGAACAAAAAATTCGACCTTCCCTCATGGGGTGATGACTCGGCAGGGAAAATTCGGTCTGCTGCAGGGCATGGCACTGGAAACACATGGGGCCCGTGTCGCGCGGGCTGACCTTCAGGTCAGGGCTGCCGTGTACATGATGGCAGTTGAAACAGGAGACGTCATTCATCGAATGAACGCTGGCATTCCAGTTGTGCAGGTTAAAAGTGGCATTGGCGGTATGGCATTTCAGGCAGATCAGGGACTGGGCCTGGGCCGGAAGATTTTCCAGATCAATAAGTGTTTTATTGTCGCAGGCTGTTTTTTTTGCGTTGCGGGTGTTTTCGGCAATCAGTTCCTTGGTCAATTTTTCAATGGCCAGGCTACCTGGTCCGTGACAGGATTCACAGTCAACCAGCGGCATTCCGGAATCCCTTTTCAGCTGGGCGCCCATGGTGCTGGCGTCAAAGTCCTGCTTCATGCGGTCATGTTCATGACAGCTTGCCAGGCAGTTGCTGGTGCCGACATAATCCGCATCCAGCCGTCCGACGATCATCTGTTCATATGCCTTGATCGGCAGGATGGCCCGGGAGATCTTCAGGGTATTACTGCAGCCGCTGAAAAGGATTGAGAGCAGGAGGATGAAAAGTGAAAGAATTTTAAGAGGTTGCATGTGGCGGGAAGTGTCTCCTCTAAAATCTGATAATCTGCTGAGTGGCAGAAAACATGATACATAAACCCAGAGAAATATCCTTGTAAAATCTTTTTCACTACCAAACATCATTCATTCTAAAATGCTAGAAAGATTACCAATAATTATCAAGTAAAAATTCCGAACCTGTTGATAAAAACCATTAATTTATGAATTGACAGTGGATATTCTGATATCTTCCGGTTTTCAATTAAAAGCGGTCTTTAAGCTCTCCGCCTCGGAGTTTTTGCTCTTATGCCCAGAGAAACTTCAACATGACATCTGCTTGAGTGGAGTCAAAGTGGTTCGGGGGTCGATTCTTATGAGAATGGAATGGCTGATTCCTGGCTGGAATAATACTCCATAATTGATCGCAGTGATAGACAGCTATTGTTAAACAGCACATCATGATGCATCCAGCACCTTGCGAAGTAATTTGGCAAGTGTGCCTTTTACTAACGGTTTAAGGGCAAACTCCTTGATTCCCAGTGATTTTGCTGTCTCCGCGTCAATCTGGGTGCTGTAACCGGTGCAGAGAATGATGGGGATATTCGGTCGTATCTGCAGCATCCGCCTGGCAAGGTCGGCGCCGGTCATACCCGGCATGGTCTGATCGGTGATTACGGCGTCAAATGCATCAGGATTGTTTTGAAATGTGGACAAGGCCTCAAGGCTGCTCCGCCGAATGGTTACATTATAGCCAAGTCGTTCCAGCATGTCCTGACCCAGCTCGGTCAGTAATTCCTCATCGTCTATGAAGAGAATCCGCTCCTTGCCTGAGGGTATTTCCTCGCCGTCTTCGACAAACGGGAGTTCTTCCTGCTCAACCACCGGGAAATAGACATGAAACGTCGTTCCTTTACCCAGTTCGCTTTCGACGGTGATTGACCCGCCGTAATCGGCAATAATTCCGTGAATGATTGCCAGGCCCATGCCCGTTCCTTTGCCTAATTGTTTGGTGGTAAAATAGGGGTCGAAAATTTTATCAATCAGATCAGGGCCGATTCCTGTGCCGGTGTCTGAGACCATCAGTTCTACATATTGACCAGGTGTAATATGTAACCCCATTTGCCGATTACCTTCGTCAAACAAAACCTTTTTCAACTCAATTTTCAGGATACCGCCGGATTCCTCCATGGCATGGTTGGCATTCGTACAGAGATTCATTAAGATCTGGTGGACATGGGTCGGGTCTGCGAGGACGACTCCGCAAGTTGCGTCAATATCAGCCTGTATTGCAATGCTTGTCGGTATGGATGACCGCAGCATTTTTACTGTTTCGTTGATGAGTGGGTGAAGGTGTGTTGGAATACGTTCGATCTCTGCCTGTCTGCTAAAGGTAAGAATCTGTTTGACTAAGTCTTTCGCACGATTGCCGGCTTCAAGAACCTTCTCCAGATCACCAACAATTTTGGAGTCTGGTGGTGCATCATCCTTCGCCAAATCTGTGTAGCCTATAATTATCGCCAGAATATTGTTGAAATCATGGGCAATACCACCTGCCAATGTCCCAATGGCCTCCATTTTCTGGGCTTGCCGAAGCTGCGCGATCATTTTTTTTCTGTCCTCCTCCGACCGGGTGCGTTCGGTGATGTCGCGAGCGATACCCAAGACTCCCATAAGCTGTCCCTTACTCCCGAACATCGGTGTCTTTATGGTTTCCACAAGTTCCAGGTGGCCATCATCGGCAAAAACAAGCTCCTCTTCATTTACGCAGGGCTTTCCCGCAGCCATGGCCGCTTTATCATGTTGGCGGAAAAAGTCAGCCAATTTCTTGTCTACAAAATCGTAATCGGTCCTTCCGACAATTTCCGTTTCTCGGGCGCCGAAGAACCGTTCGAATTTCTCATTACATGCCAGGTACATTCCATCCGGGTCCTTCAGCCAGACCAGATCCGGGATGGTCTTGATCAGGGTTTTCAGGTGCGCTTCACTGGACAGAACCGCTTCCTCGGACAATTTGCGTAATTTGATTTTCCGGGTCAGTTCACCGGTTTTACGAGTTACTGCCAACTTCAGCATCCAGAGCCAGGTTCCCATCATCAGCAAGACAGCCATTCCAACAGCAAGAATATAGATAAAATAGCGGAAGTACGGCGTGAAACTGATTGGCATTCCCATCCACAGACTGTCGATTGCTCGATATTCCTTTTCGGAGATCAGTGAAAAACCCTTTTCCACGGTGGCCAGTATTTGAGAATTGCCCTTGAGCACAGCCCGGTGAAAATAACCGGTATACAACGGCGGACTCTCTCGAAAAAGGTCTTGGATGCCTGCCTTGTTAAGGAAATAAAGGGCCGCAGGTTTGTCGACAGTGAAGACCTTGATTTTGCCGCTTTGGGCCGCCTCGATGATCATCTCGTAACTGGGATACTCGACGATATTGGTGATGCCGCCCTGGTGAAGAATTTCTATGACATTATCGCCCTTTTTTGCAGCCACCACGAAGCCCTTCAGATCCTGCACTCCACGGATACCGGAAATATCGTAGTGAAAATAGAGGGGTACGTCTATGGGCGCGGATGGCTTGCTGAAATCATATATTTTCTCACGGTGATCGTTGCGGAACAGAGTATCAATAACATCGAACTCACCGCTTCGCATCCCTTGCTGGGCCTCGGCCCAATTCATGCCGGTGAGCTCGGCGCGGACACCGACCTTCTCCTCCCAGAGTTTCCATTGATCAATAAGAATTCCCTGGAGCTGCCCCTTTTCATTCCTGAAAACATAGGGTGGATAATTATCGTCCATGATGACCTTGATTGTTTTCAAGGTTGATGAGTCATCTGCTTGAGCCGCGGCACCTGCTGTGAAGAATAACACCGTAAGTACCAGCAGCGCTCCGAGCGTGGCATGAGAGAGAATTGTGCGGCTGATAAATCGTTTTGTTCGGTGACCCATTTTGCCTCCGGTCCGTTATCTGGAAGTGTTGATACTTCCTGAATTGTAAAAAGGTCGGCTGGTGGTGGAACCGTCCCAATCATTTAGAATAAGAATTTTTACTTGTCGACATTCTCGAGAAGAATATCAAAGACGTGGCCCACGGAGAAGTATTCGAGTCTGCCCCATGAGCCGTCGGCCTGCATGGTATTCCGAAAGGTCAGGTTATAGACCTTGTACTCGCCGGAGAATGGTTTTCCCAGGCAATGGGCGCCGATATAGCGGTAAGTGCCGATAATCCAGTGATTGTCGCGCCAGCGGATTTCTGTGCGTTCTTCCCAAGGCGAATGGATGGAAATTTTGAGGAGCATGGTGTCACCCATTGCCTGTCTCCAGGCGGCGCGGATGTCATTTTCCACTGCATCCCACTCTGCGCCGGCATAAGCAGGTCTCGGGAAACGGGCGTTTTCCAGACGGTGATGCGCTGCCTCGACAATCTGGCCACGGATCTGAGCGATTGCCGCCGCAACCTTGTCCGTTTCAAGGGACAGGGATTGCTTTCTTTGCCAATGGGTGCGCCGGGCTTCTTCAAACTCCGGGAATTCTGCCTTCTGCTCCAGGGATAATTCCGGGAAGGTGACCGGAACTATCTGCAGCAGGAGATCGGCAAAGTCCAGGACATATTTCTCGGCGATATCCGCAGCCTGGCGCTTAACCTCGGCAGGCATGTTTTCAACCTCTTTAAGTCTTTTCAATCCCTGCTGGTCAATGGTCTGCGCTGCCATGTCCAGGGTTTCCCGGGTATTCAGTTTCATTTCATTGAGCCAGGCAGCGGAGAACCCTTGAAGCCGTAAAACTGCATCGCGAATACTTTCACCGTTATCAACGGATTTAACTATCTCATCCAGATCAGGATATTGTTTCAGGAAGGCGTTCACGGCTTCATGCGCGTCAGGCATTATCTGATAAACCTGATCCAGCCGTATCTGCGGTTCGACCAGGTTGTTTTGCAATGTTTCAAAGTCGGTAATCGCGCCGCTGCCGAAAGCGTCGCGCAGCCTTGAAAAAATTCCCAAAAATCGGCGGGCGTCTTCTGCAGCCGCGTGCAATTTTGTTTCGGTTGCCTGGATGGTTGCAAACAGCACCGGAGAATTTGCCGCGTTCTGCATATCGGCCTGGGTGTATGATTGTTCAGCCCTGTCCGGCGTTTCACTAACCTTTTGCAGATCATCGGCGGCTTTGCCGGGGGATTCTTCCGCAAGAACGGCCTGCCCGTAAAATAGCATCAGAGCGACTAGTAAAAAAACTCTGATAGTGTCATTAACTGTCTTCATTACAGGTTCCTTTCGATTAATTTGCTTATTTTCTGATTGAAACGTTCACAGGGTATTTTTTGAAAACAGGAATTCGGATGAAACCTGCTTCCGAAAACGTGACAATTTTAATAGTAAACTTTAGATGTTGGTTGTGACTTTAATTACTATCCCTAAAACAGATGAACAATAACAAGGTTTTTTTCGAGTAATACTGGTGGATGTGTATGCCGGTTTCAACATGTCCGGGAAGACTGATGATTTTTGAAAATAGAGGCGACAAAATACAAAGAGCCGTGTCATCCAGATAAGGAAGAACGGCTCTTTGTGCGGGATCAGCTGAAGAAAGCCGGATCAGAATGAATACTGGATTGTTCCGTAGATGCTGCGTCCCGGCTCCGGGACAATAATGCCGTTGGCGCTGAATGGATTACGCAGATAAGAAGAATGTTCGCTGTATTGACGATCAAAAAGATTGTTGACTCCGGCCGCGAGTTTGAGGCGTTTGAGCTGGTAGCCGGTTTTGAAATTGGCGATTCCCCATCCGGCGGTTTCATCTTCCCCTACAGACGTGTCAATCTTGTCCTGTCGGTCAGCGCAGATCCCTTCGAGTTCCGTATAAAAAATTCCGTTGTCATACCGTAGTTTTAGATTGCCTCTTAAGGGCGGAATTTCCTGGAGATTTGTCTTGTCGGTGTCATTTTTGCCGCGGCTGTATGCTATGCCGGTTGAAGCAAAGAGATCAAGGGGCAGCGAGATCATCAGCGACGCTTCGCCGCCATACATGGACGCATCAACATTTTTATAACTCCGGGCTGTGGTTGCGCCACTTGTAACATCGGTTACAACGATGAAGTCATCAAGATCACTGTAAAAAACCTGGGCTTTGATCAGGGTGATATCCATGGCATATTTAAGGCCAAGATCCACTTCGTTATTCTTAACGGTTTTGAGCCCTGGATTGCCGACCTTTGTGGAAACCGAATAGTAGCGTTCCTCTGCATCCGGCACACGAACGCCACGGCCGAAACCGACAAAACTGCTGAACGAATCAGTAATTTTATAATCAAGCTTCAGATTGCCGGCCAGTGATTCATCCGTGGCGCATCTGGAAGTGTCATCATAAAACAGGCTGTACACGCTGGTACGGTCTATATTTGCCTTGGAGCGGGTATAATCGAAACGCAGTCCGCCGCTCAAGGTTGTTTTCCTGTTGATTTCAGCCTGCTGGTCCAGATAAATTCCGGTATTCATCACATCCACATCCGGCATGGAGGCCATGCTCATGTACATGCCGGACATTGTCATGTACGTTGTCATGGTGGCATCCCAGTTGCGTTGATAATGATCAATGCCCATGGTTGTCCTGCCGAAGGTTTTGAGTTCCCCTTCAAGCTTTACGCCCGAAGTTGTTGAACTTGCCAGGTTACGCATGCTGTAGGCTCTGGGCAGGGCGCCGCTGCAGGCTGCAGGATTGGCGCTAGAGGCACATCGCTTGCTGTTGGTCATATCATGTTCGACATTATTGACAAAGGCGTGAATCCGGATTGAATTAAGCGCTTCCCCACTGTTGTTTATTGTATAGTTTGCATCAACCCTGGTGGCGTCATCATAATCAGCATCCATTGTCAGATAAGGATACAGGACATCATCCGCCTCCTGCCTGGTATAGGCGAAGGTGAAATCCTGATTATCCTTCGGTTTGATGCCGGTTTTGAACCAGGATGTCTTGATATTGTAAGCCGGGCTGTCCTGTTCGGATAATCGATATCGTGCTGCGGATGTTTCCGGGTATATCTCGGTAAATTTTACGCCGTTGCCGTCTTCATAGGGATTTGAATATTTGAAGGCGAACCCGCCAAGCAGGCTGTAATTGTCTTCAGCATAGGAAACCACCGTTGAGGTGTTGGTTTCGTTGAAGGAACCGTAAGTGAAAATAACATCACTGTGCAACCCCGGTTTTGCGGATTTGGAAGCAATATTGACCACCCCTCCCATGCTGCCCTGAGTGGTGACATCGTATGGACCTTTGGTTATTTCGATCCTGTCGACTTCGGCAAAGTCTACATGGAAGGCAGGCGGATCCATCTTGCTGGGGCAGGCACCATAGATTTTTGCGCCGTCCACCAGAACGTTGATGTTGTCCTTTGAAAAACCGCGAAGCACGATGTCATTGGCAATGCCTCCTTTTCTCAACTTGGTTATGCCCGGCACGCTCTGCAGCGCTTCTCCCGGATCTTTGGCATTGCTTTCCCTTACTTCCCGAACCTCCATGGTATCGACTTCGGTTTCCTTGCCGGCTTTAATTTCTATTTCATCCAGCAACAGCCCTTCTGCAGAGACGGTTGTGGCCATAAGTAGAAAAAATCCCCCCAACAAATATTGCTTCATGATGTCTCCCTTGCTTAGATAAAAAATTATCGCAAAAAAACATTAGGCATAATGGCTGTTAGTTATTCTTGATAATCAATCACCATAATAACTTTAACCATCTGCAAACATTGATTAAAAATGTAATGTGCAATACCACGGAGTGGCAATGCAGGGAATGTGGCAAATTGTCGCAGGCGCAGGATTGGATAAACGGTGTTTTCTTTCTTGACAATTGGGATTGTAAGATGATTAGATGATATATCTAATTGTTACTCCGTGAAAAAATCTGTATTCAGCTGCAGGGATAACTTTTTTAGGAGGAAGCCATGGGTTTTTTAGACAAAATTTTTGGTGCCAAGAAACAGACATTTCATTCATCAGTCAATCCTGGGATTCCTGAAGTTAAATCAACCAATGCCCTTATCGGGGAACTCAGTGAACAGCTTTCAGAACCACTGGAAGTTGTTCCTGACGATGACTGCGCTTTTGTATTTATTGGAAATCCCCGGCAGGAACTCAACATGGCCTGGATAGAGAAGGGCAATATCCACAATCTGCAGAACCTTGCGGATTCCAAAGGCATGGGGCAGGATCAGTTTGCCGGTATGGTTGATAAACTTAAAGAGGCATACCAGCGAAGCGAAGACCATCAGCGGTTTACCTCGAATATCGGCGGCAAAGAGGTTGTCATAACTCCTTCATTCGCCCTTGCGGGCGAAGTCAAGCAAATCATTGCCGATTCCTGAGCTCAAGACTTATACCTGAAGAATTCCAGTTTATCCCCTTTTGCATCTGATAATTAAGTTACGCCCGGAAACGTCTGTGTGGAAATCCAGTCCTTTCAATAACCTTGACGATTAATTGAAAATCTGTCAGGGTTTGCTTGTTTCAAGAAAACCTCATCGCGTATTTTTATTGGTTATCGTCCATGCCGCAAATATGAAGTTATGAATCAATGGAGCAGTAAATCGCACAACCTGCAGACTATCGCCACCTTAAGTATGATCTCAGCCTTATTTATTTCGGGTTGTTTTGCACCAAGGGTGGTGGATCAATCAAATGAAACGGCTGAATGTAAACTGGTTACCAGGGAATTGACCTTGGACATGAACGACGACATATCTGCATTTGGCAACGCCGCGATTGATTTATCACTTCGCTGTGGAGAACCTGAGTGCCTATTGATTATTCCTGCAGGAATTATCTCAGTTCCCATCGGTTCTTTTATTGTTTCAGGTAGTATTGTTGCAGGTGGCAACACCATCCACTGGCTTGAAAAACAGGGTAAATGTGATGACAGTGTAACCCAGAAGGTTGTTGCTGATATTCAAGAAAAAACCACGTTGATGGGAGGGATTATCTTCAAATCCTGCAGTGAATTTTACAATTGGTTGGAACAGAAATTAGGCAATCCGGTGGAAGAATGATAGGGTTGTTCAATTCTCTTTTGATTTTATATACTTGAAACTTTTTTACGAAAAATTTAGAATCATCAGTGCAGGGAATTTATTGAGTACACCGTAGGACTTATTGCAGCGGGGGGGGCTTGGAGTTTGATGGAAAAATTTATGCATGAGCCGGACGATCATGATTCCCTGGTGAAATCACTTGAGATAGAGCAGTTCAGGTCTCACCTTGTAGAGCGCATCAATAGTATGTCATATGATGAGCTCAAGTTTCTGGATTCTATGTGTGATCACATTAATAAATATATGACCTTTTTTGAAGTTATCCGGGGAGGACAAAAAACCGAAAAGTGTGAAGAAAAGCGCGAGGAGTCGGTAAATGACCAGGTGGTTATTGAAGGCATAGAAGACCTGCTATGAGGTGATGCCCCAAGATTATTGATTAGTATAAAAGTGAGAGATTCAATAACAAGGTTTCCGTCTTTGACGTAGAGACCTTTTTTTATAGTTTTTCTTTCCCGTTTAGTACACGAAAGACAAGGTATTGAAAGATAAATTTACACCTGTTGCTTTATTTCCTGGATGGGATTTATTAATTTTCTTGATGCCTTTGGCCGTTGCTGTTAATTTTTTTCAGATCAGTTTCAGGGGGAAATTTTCCGGATCAATAACTTGTTGTTTTTTCAGTACTTTTTCCTTCACTGGCCAAACCCGGTAATTTGGGTAATTATCTGATTTTCCGCCCAATCCGTATTGGTTGGGAAATGAATTGAACCGGACTCCTGAAGGCTTCCCCTAGCTTGAATGCTTGCTTTTTTCTGTTGCGGTGAACTTCAATCACTCAATTGTCAAACGTCTTGTTGCAAGAAGATAAACGAGGGTGAAAAGACATGCCAAAAGAAATCTTGAGAAAAAATCCGCTTTTTTCGTGCCTGAACGAAACCGAGCTTACCGCACTGGCGAGTGTGGCTGTGAAAAAGACCTACCCTAAAAACACGATTCTTTTTAACGAAGGCGATAAAACGGATTCGATCTACATTGTTTACAGCGGCAAGGTCAAGGTGACAATCATTGATTCTCACGGAAAAGAAATTATTCTTTCGCTTCTCGGCCCTGGAGAATACTTTGGAGAGATGGCGGCCCTGATTGACGATGAGACCCGTTCCGCTTCCGTCATGACCCGGGAAACCAGTGAACTGCTTGTTATATCCCGCAATGATTTCAGGGAGATTCTCTCAACACATCCGGATATTGTTTTCAGCCTTCTTAAGGGTTCACTTGAGCGGCTTCGCGAAGCCAATAAAAAAATTGAAAGTCTTGCCTTGATGGATGTTTATGGACGGATAGCAAGGCTCTTTATGCAATTTGCCCAGTCTAGCGGCGAGACTCAGATAATTGAAGAAAAATTAACCCATCAGGATATCGCCAATATGGTTGGTTCTTCTCGTGAGATGGTCAGCAGAGTCATGAAGGAATTGACCACTGGCGAATATATTGAGGTGAATAATAAACTTATCGAAATTAAGAAGAAGTTGCCTTACTCTTGGTAGATGATTCTTCGGGTTGAGGGCATTGTTGTCATCGACCCGCAATCTTGACAGAATACTTCCTCTGATATAAAAAAGAATTATGAAAGTACGAATCTGTCCATACTGCAGGGAAAAAATCAAAAGGTTTGCTACGGTTTGCAGGTATTGCCGAAAGGATATTCCCGCAATCAAAGTATCTCACAAGAAATCCATCGGTGTAATATCCGCGATTCTCGCAACAGCTTTAATAGCCGGCGGCGTCGCATTGATAACTGCCGAGTATCTCAAAGAGCGACGCAACTGGCTCAAGAAATAGTCTTGTTCGCCCCTGACTCCGGATCAAGCCCCTCAGTCCATAATTATCCAGTTCGATTGGCTGTCGGCTACAGTCTAAACAATCTGATCAGTTGCCATGGCATATAGATTTTTGACGCGTTCCGGAAGGGGCGGGTGGCTGTAATAAAATGCCGCATACCAGGGATGGGGATGCAGGTTTGAAAGGTTTTCTTCGCCGAGTTTCACCAGGGCGGTCGCCAGGGCCGCAGGCGATCCTGTCAAGGATACGGCGAAGTCATCGGCCTCTTTTTCATGAATCCGCGAATAAAGGCTTCCCAGAGGCTTTATGGGGAAAAGAACCAGCGAACCAACAAAACCCACCAGCAGTAATTTGACATGAATGGTCGGATGGTCGATGTTGAAAAGGGTGGTGATTGCATCGCTTTTTATGAGCTGATAAGCAACAAAAAAGCCCAGAAGCGCAAGCCCTTCCA
Source organism: Pseudomonadota bacterium (assembly GCA_018823135.1). NCBI lineage: Bacteria > Pseudomonadati > Pseudomonadota > Pseudomonadota bacterium. Next base: position 41,289 of record JAHJJF010000151.1, on the reverse strand, counting down.
TGAGTAAGAGTCTTTTAAGGATATGTTTCTTTTTCCAATGTCCTGCTTCATGGGCAAGAATTGCCAATAACTCCTCATCGCTATTGTTTTCAAGCAATGTATCAAAAAGTATGATCCTTTTGACATGGCCGATGCCGGTAAAATAGGCGTTGCTGTGGGTGCTTCGTTTGGAGGCATCCATGGTCAGCACTTTGGTGATGGAAATTCCCGCCTTTTTCATCAATTCCTTGATTTTAATTTCCAGAGTTTCATTTTTGATCGGTGAGAATTTGTTGAACAGCGGTTCGATGACGTATGGGGAAATATACATCATAAAGACGCTGAAAAGGCAGAGGAAAGCCCAGAGGATCAGCCACCAGTATTGGGGGGAATTCTCAATGATCCAGAAACCGCTGAAGAGCAGGATTCCGTAAAGAACAGATGAAAGGAGCAGTGATTTAAGCAGATCAACCAGCCAGAGAACGATGGTCTGGGTGTTGAATCCGAATTTTTGTTCGACGTGAAAGGTGTTATAGAGGCTGAAAGGGAGTTTGAGAAATATTTCTCCGTAGCTGATCAACAGGAAGAAAAGAGCGCCGGAGACCATGAAAGACCAGTGGTTCCCGGTAATCCAGTTATTGTACCAGTTCAGCAGACCTCCGAAGATAAAAAATACCGTAATCGCTGTGTCAAAAAAGGATGCGACAAAATCAACTCTGGTATGTGCGGCAGTGTAGTCCCGCATTTTTTTCAGCGTTTCGACATCGACCCTGTCTTCAAAACCCTGCGGGACATTTCCGCCATGCCGCGCCTGGTAATGTAGATTTATGTAGGAAAATATATTTTCGAAGAGCTGTACGGCAAGGTATGCACAAAAAATAATGATTAGAAGTAGTTCCATGGTATGTGATCAGGTGTATTTATTTATTCGTGTAGGATTGTCGCAGGCATCGTTTGAAGGCGAAAACTGCGAGAAAGTGAAAACCTTTGCCCATGGTTTTTCAGCCTGAAGGACTTTATGATTCTCCAGGAATTTGATCCATATTCAGCATAATTGCCTTTTATGCATACTCGAGATGTGTCATGATGATCAAGCATTTATCATGAAAATTGATTGTGATACCCAGAGATTATCATGATAAATTGATAGTATGTAGTTTTGTTTGACAAAAAAAATCTGTAATTCTCCGGAAGGCTGTGTGTTATCCAGATTATGACTACAAAAAACAAATCGACTTTTGCCGATTATCTTCGTGATCCTGATGATTTTACCCTGACCTTTGAGCTGGTCCCAAGCAGAGGCGGTCGGAGCAAGGAACATGCGCGAACCATTGCCCTTGCTAAAGAAATTGCTCTGGATGGACGGATCCGGGCTGTGAGTATTACTGAAAATGCCGGCGGTCATTCGGCGCTTTCGCCTGAGGTTTTAGGCATTGAAATAAAGGCCATGGGGCTTGAGGTGATTATCCATTTCTCATGCAAGGATAAGAACCGCAATCAGATGGAAAGTCTGCTTTTTGGCTGGGACCGGGAGGAGATGCGTAATCTGCTGGTTATTACCGGGGATTATCCACAAGCCGGGTATAAAGGGTTTCCTAAGCCGGTATTCGACCTCGGTTCGGTTCATGCCCTTGATCTTATATCCCGACTGAATAAAGGCCTTTTCAGCGAACGCAATCAGAAGCCGAAAAACTGCCATATAAAGCCGACGTCTTTTTTCAATGGTGTTGCCGTCTCACCATTCAAACGCCTGAGGTCTGAGCTTATACCGCAATATTACAAACTGCACCGCAAAGCTGCGGCAGGCGCAGATTATGTCATCACCCAGGTAGGTTTCGATGCCCGGAAGTTTCAAGAAATTCTTCTGTACATGAAGCAGAACAATCTTAACCTGCCCCTGATCGGTAATGTCTTTATTCCAAATCTGGCGGTTACGGAAATTATGTATAAAGGAGGGATTCCCGGATGCATAATTACCGAAAAACTTTATGAACAGATAATTGGCGAGAGTAAGTCGCCGGATAAGGGGCGGAAGGCAAGATTGGTCCGTGCGGCAAAATTATTGTGTGTCCTGCGGGGCTTGGGATATAACGGCGCTCATATCGGTGGCCCGGGTTTGACTTTTGCGGATATTGATTTCGTCCTGAATGAAGCTGAGGCGTACTATCCGGATTGGAAGAGTCTTGTTTCAGAAATGTCCTACTGGTATGAGGCCGGTTGTTATTATTTTCAAAAAGATCATCAGACCGGGCTCAATAGCGATCAACTGGCGGTTGAGCACAAAGAAAAGGCCCCCTGCAGCATTGCATATACATTGGCAAAACTGTTTCATGATCTGATGTTCGAGAAAAAGGGGCTATTATACATGCCGATGAAGAGCACCTGTGAAACATTGGGCATGGGCAGGATGGCTCCGGCCTGGGTACGGTTTGAGCATCTATTGAAATTTCTCGCGTTTGAATGCAGGAATTGCGGTGATTGCGCCTTGCATGATCTTGGATATTTATGCCCCCAGTCAGGATGCGCTAAATACCTGTTGAACGGACCCTGCGGCGGCAGCCGGGATGGTTGGTGCGAGGTCTTTCCCGGCGTGAAAAGATGTTTCTACGTACGTTTATATGAAAGGCTATTAGGGTGCGGCAGGGAACAGACGATGAAGGATGGTTTTGTCCCCCCACGAAACTGGTCGTTAAATGCTACCTCTTCCTGGTTGAATTATTACCAGGGAAGGGATCACGCTGCTTCAGAACAAGGTTGACGATAGGCCTTTGTTATCTGGATTATCTTGTAATACATATCCAGAATATCAAAGGAGATGCACGGATTGTTCAATCCAAGCACTTTTTCAGGAACCCAGAGGCCCATAGAGATCATGGCGCGAACATCAACCTGGATAATCACTTCGTCTTCTGTCATCATCACCGAATCAATAAGATAAGCACCTTCAGCCCGGGCAACCGGTGTACCGTTTTCATCATCTTCCTGGATATCGACAAAAAAAGGATATCGGATCAAACCGCTTTGCATCAGATAAAAGATATGCGCAGGATTATCCGGGGTATCGGTGTCGGGAAGGAGGATGTAACGCTGGTATTTAATTGCGGGAAAGGCCTTTCCTTGCCGGATAATATCTTGCAAGGCCTCAAGGCCTGTGACCGGTTCGTCAACCTTGTAAAGATTCCAGCCGCGTCTTGCGAAGAGCTCCGCAAAGTCAATACCCAGTGTATTAAGTGCAGCTGCTTTGTCTGAATGATATTCCTGTTGTTGATAGACTCTCTGTCCCATGGTCGTCTCCTTGTTTTATGGCATCCACTTTTCTCAAACCGTCTGAGTCTTCCTGGCTTTGTTTTCTTTTAACTGCCTGCAATGTGGTGGTTTTTTTAAATCCAGTGACATTTTTTGGCCATTTTATGTCAAGAGTTGTCAGTCTGTCAGGGAGTTAGTTCAGCTATTTTTTTGTCTGTTCATGGTTGATTTTTTTCTTAACTACTTGTTATCATGAATTTTTTGTTGGCCTCCCGGCGTCTCCCATGGGTTCTTTTTTTGTGTCTTTGAAGGGATAACCGAGGTTTGTTTTGTTTACTGTTGATATCATTCAAGATTTATACCAGTTGGCAGTGAACAAATACCCTGCTGGCAGGACTGTGAAGCACTTCCTGTATTCAGGTGCAAAGGTATGGGCAGGAAAGCGGGTTTGGGAGAAGTGAAAAAAACATTTTAATCCGTATCAAAAAAGGGTATATTTCCTTCTTTTTTTCTAGCGCAAATATCATTTTCCGTCTTTCTGCTTTTAATACTTACTGTCGGGATGAGTTGTTAAGATTGGAAAATTACAATGAGGATTTTTTTATGACTCAGGGTGAAATATCAGACCGGCCCCGGGAAGAATGCGGCATCTGCGGTATTTTCGGTCATAACGATGCGGCAAAATTAACTTATTTTGGCCTTTACGCCTTACAACACCGGGGGCAGGAGAGCGCCGGGATTGTTACTTCAGACGGTAATAAAATGACTCAGCACAAGGAAATGGGACTTGTGCCGGAAGTTTTCAGCGAAGATGATCTGCAGAAACTAATCGGGCATTTGGCAGTTGGTCATGTCCGATACTCTACCACCGGCGCTTCAGTGGTTGGGAATGCACAGCCGTTTACCGCAACCCATATGGGAAGCTGCATGGCCGTTGCCCATAACGGCAATCTGGTCAATATCCGACAATTGCGTGATGATCTCGAAAAGAAGGGTTCCATTTTTCATTCAACAATGGACAGCGAGGTTGTCATGCACCTCATGGCCCGTTTTTCAGCCATGGGTCTGGAAAAGGCTGTTGTTGAAACCTTCAAGCAGATTAAGGGGGCTTACTCTATTCTGCTGATGACCAAGGATAAGCTTATCGCCATCAGAGATCCTCAGGGATTCCGGCCCCTCTGCCTTGGTAGAATCAATGGCGGCGCCTACATCGTTGCTTCGGAAACCTGCGCTTTGGATCTTGTTGAGGCCCAGTACATTCGAGACGTAGAGCCCGGGGAAATCTTGATAATTGATGCAGATGGGCCGAGATCTTTGTATCTTCCCAAGGAAGGGCGGCATAGCTTCTGTATTTTTGAACATGTATATTTTGCGCGTCCTGACAGTGATATTTTTGGTATCAACGTTTATGAAAGCCGAAAAAGAATGGGCGAAATTCTTGCTGAAGAATGCAAGCTGGATGCGGATTTTGTCATGCCCTTTCCCGATTCAGGCAATTACGCAGCTATCGGTTATTCTCAGGCCTCGGGTATTCCTCTGGAAATGGGAATGATCCGTAATCATTATGTGGGACGGACATTTATTCAGCCGACCCAGTCCATGCGTGATTTTTCTGTAAAAGTAAAACTGAACCCGGTACGTTCGTTTCTCAAGGATAAACGAGTGGTTATTATTGAGGATTCCATTATCAGGGGCACCACCGGTCGCAGCAGGGTTCGCTCTCTTCGTGAAGTGGGCGTCAAGGAAATTCATATGCTGATCAGCTGTCCGCCCACCAGGCATCCGTGTTTTTATGGCATAGATTTTCCCACCGGCGGTGAACTGATTGCGGCATCGAAGACAATTGAGGATATCAGGCGTTTTCTTGACCTTGATACGCTTTATTACCTCAGTCTTGAAGGTATGGTGAAGGCAACCGGCATGAATAAAGACACATTCTGTCTGGCATGTTTTAACGGGGATTATCCAGTGCAGCCGGACCTGGAATTCCATAAGCTTGCTTTGGGATGCGGCGATACCTGAGCCGCAACTTTGCATTTTCATCCGGTAAAAGACTCTATCAGATATTTGTGTGACATGGATATAACTCAAGCAAAAGAAGTCTTAAGAATTGAGGCCGAAGGGCTTTTTTCACTTGTCGATAAGATCGGCAGTGATTTTGAAAAAGCCATAAGCCTCATTATGGAATGCCCCTCCCGGGTAATCATCTCCGGGATCGGCAAATCCGGCATAATCGGCCAGAAGATTGCCGCGACTTTGAACAGCACCGGCACCTCATCTTTTTTTCTGCATCCGGTTGAAGCAATGCACGGCGATCTTGGGGTAGTGGATCCTCGCGATGTGGTGCTGGCGATTTCATACAGTGGTGAAACCGCTGAACTGAATTTATTACTCTCAAGTCTCAGGAGCCGTGGCACAAAAATTATCGCCATGACCGGCAATACAGAATCAAATCTTGCGCAACTTGCCGATGCGGTACTGGATATCGCTGTTCCACGAGAAGCATGTCCTCTGGGGTTGGCGCCCACTGCAAGCACTACTGCGTCCCTTGCCATGGGCGATGCCCTTGCGGTTGTTCTGCTGCAGAAGAAAAAGTTCAAGGCCAGTGACTTCAGGAGGAATCATCCCGGCGGCAGTCTTGGTGAACGTCTCAAAGTCAGTGTGAGCGAGGTGATGATCATTGATGATTTCATTCCGGTTGTTCATGAAAAATCAATGTTTTCCGAGGCGATTCAGGTTATGAATGACAAGAACCTCGGGGCGGTTCTGGTTGTCTCAGCTCCGGGCAAGCTGGTGGGAATACTTACTGATGGAGATGTCCGGCGTCAGTTTATCAAGCATAATGCCTTGATAAAAGTTGAAGTAAGCGAGGTCATGACCCGCAATCCCAAGTGTATTAATCAGGATAAGCTGGCTGCGGATGCCTTAAGCATCATGCAGCAACATGAGGTGACGGTATTGCCGGTGAAAGATGATAAGGGTTCGCTGGTCGGCATTCTTCATCTTCAGGATTTACTCGGCAAAGGGGAGTTCCGTTTTCTGGTTTAAGCGGGTTGAAATCGTACAAGCAATCTGTAAGAGTTTTTCGTACAAGTAATTGCTCAGAATATTGACAAATGGACTTGTTTTGGGTAGCATTCAGGGTCGAATCAATCAGGATCAGCCAAGCCCGCTCTAGATTTTTCAAAGGCATGTATAGGCTTTCCTCTGCAGGTTCATCCCTTGTGGTATAACTATCGTTTCAACGTTGACCCAGTTACTGCCAGCCAGGTTGCAATGGATTTAGGCGGAGAAAATATTTTTTAAAAGAGGAAGTATATGGGAATCACCAGCAAAGAAATAAATTCAGCATTCAGTGCTGAAGTAACCGCTTTACCGGGCGGCGAGTACTTGAATCGATGTTTTTCCTGTGGCGCCTGTAGTGGTATTTGCCCCGTGAGTCAGGCGATACATGATTTTGATCCGAGAAAAATTATCCACATGGTCCGCATGGGACTCAAGGATAAAATACTTGCCTCAGATCTGCTTTGGTTCTGCTCTAAATGCCGCAGCTGTGTTTTTGTCTGTCCCCAGGATGTCAGGTTTGCCGAGATCATGGCAGCCCTTCGTCAAATGGCATTGAAAGAAGCGTATATCACCGTACAGGATCTCGTTGACAAAGGAAAAGCGGCATCGGTGGACAGGGACAAATGTGTGTCCTGTCTTACCTGCGTCAGAGTCTGCCCCTGGAGAGTTCCTGAGATAGATGTTAAGGGGTTGGCGGCTATTGATCCAATAGACTGCAGGGGATGCGGGATCTGTGTCGCGGAATGTCCTGCACAAGCAATTAACTTAAATGAGTCTGAAGATGAGCGTCTGATTGCCGCCTGCGGCAGCGGACGTTGAAAACGGAGATGCCAATGAGTGACTTTACTCCAAATATTCGTGCTTTTTGTTGTCATTATACCTCCCAGCAGATCTGTGCTGAAGGAGATGAAGGTTTAAACCGTGAAGGTTTTCCCAAAAGCGTAGCAATCGAAAGACTGGTTTGTTCCGGTAAACTACAGGTAAGTGCCATTTTAAAGGCTTTTGAAGATGGAGCTGACGGTGTCTATGTCGTTGGCTGTCCGGAAGATAAATGCCATAATCTCATGGGAAGTCAGCGAGCTGCAAAACGTGTTGGCGCGGTTAGGAAAGCCCTTACGGAATTGGATGTGGAAGCCGATCGTGTAGAAATGTATCACCTTGAAAGAGGTTTTCATCCGGAATTTGTTGCAGCCGCCCAGGAAATGGACCGGAGGATTAAAGAAATGGGCCCCAGTCCCCTGAAGGGAGGAAAGAAATGATCATTGCTGAACGTAAGCCGATAAATGAGATTATGGAAATGGTTAAGGATGTCAAGCGCGTCCTTGTCCTTGGCTGCAAGGGCTGTGTGACGGTTTGCTCTGCCGGCGGGGAACGTGAAGTAGAGATACTGGCTTCGCTGATTCGTCTTGGCGCCAACAAACAAGGCAGAACGGTAGAAGTTACTGACGGTGCTCTGGTAAGACAGTGTGACAAGGAATACATCGATGGCCTTGATAACTGGAAAGGCAAGTATGATGCCATTGTTTCAATGGCATGCGGCGTTGGTGTGAATTTTATAGCAAATCTGAGACCGGAGACAATTGTTTATCCCGGTGTAAATACAAGTTTTTTGGGCGGTTCAGCCGAACAGGGGGTCTGGTCCGAACAATGCGCCGGTTGCGGCAACTGCATTCTGCATTTAACTGGTGGGCTTTGTCCTGTTGCTCGTTGTGCCAAGAGCCTGATGAACGGCCCCTGCGGCGGGTCCCAGGGCGGCCGTTGCGAAATTAATCCCGATGTGAACTGTATCTGGCAGTCTATCCATGACCGCCTGGAACGTACCGGCAAGAAAGAGGATATGCTCCGTGTTGCTCCGATTCGAGATTGGAGCACTGCCGGTCACGGTGGTCCAAGAAAGGTTGTTCGTGATGATCTGACGGTCTAAAAGAATTACATATTGTTTTTACAAAAAAAGGCGGATGCAATTATTATTGCACCCGCCTTTTTTTGTTTGGTAAAGACTCTTACGGATTGAAGCTTCACAAAGGAGGAAAGCAAGACTCCGAGTTGCGGTGAATGTTTGATTAAAATTCAGGAGGAGGGGTTTCTTTCTTATCGACGAAAACCTTCCACTTAACCGTAGGGTCAATAACGTTTTCTTTGATCAGTTCCTGGATCGCAACATTTACCTGGAAAATTGTTCCGTAACGGGCTCGGTGGTCGGCAATAAGACCCACCCTGGGCATTTTGAACCTGTTCGCACTTTTGTATTCCTTGATATCGAGGATAAGTTTCCGGTAGGCCTGGGATTCTTCAGTGGGCAGAAAAAGTTCTTTGCCTTTAACCGGATCATAATAGTCGGCGTAAGTTGCGTCAGGGGCATTGATATTAAAGCCGGTAAGGACGTGTTTTTTCTTTTCACCGGCAAGAATTGATACTCCGGACAGCTCATCGATAATTACGGTGATTATTTCATTGTTTTCTTTGTTCACAACAAGGTCAGGGTTTTTATCGACCTTGGGAGGTACAATAATATCTTTCTGTACCTTGAATACAATAAGGGTTTGTGAAATAACAAAGAAAAAAAGCAGAATAAAAATGAGATCCTGGAGATTCAGTTCTTCTTCTTCAATCAATCGTCTCATGGATGGCTAACCTTGATGGCGTCGTAAAAATTTGCTCTACTGCGTCGTAGCCGGGTTCGCGAAATGCTCGACATACCATGTGTATGCCTCCGCTTTCGCGGCACCGTTACTTCTTGTATATCAACTTTTTACTTAGCCTCCTAAAGCGGTACGATGTACTTTTTATAAGCCCATCAACCATAATTAGTGAAAGAGCTGGATCATTTTTCGAAGTCATGTTGTCTTCTGCCGAAATCTTTGTATAAAACTTCAATGGGAATCGATGCGATTTCCTCACCGATCATGCCCATTTTGGAAACAAGGTGGTGGCGCATGATCGAGCCGATGATTTTAAGGCTGACGCCGGCAAGACTGGTGATAATCGCGATCATAATGGATGCCTGCAGTGCGGCAAAGCTTTCAGGGGTCATCTGGCCTTGAGCAAGCATGGTATTGGAGGATTCTCGGAAAGCCTGGATCAGACCGAGCAGGGTCCCGAAAAAACCGACGATCGGCGCAATGTTTGAAAACAGGTTGATGGTGTTGATGCCGTCGATGTATTTATCGTTGATGTTTTCTACTTTTGCCCGGAAATATTGTTCGAGCATAAATGGCTGTTTAATCGCATTGGGTATGATGGCGCCGATAATTTCACTCAGGTAGTTGGAATACCCGGTCACGAGTTTTGCAGACTTTTTTTGAAATTCTTCAAAGTTGCCTTGTATTGAAGGATCTTTTAACACGTGAATCAATTTTGATCGTTGAACAGGATCGTAATAACGCGACCTGGTCAGCTTGAATACACTGTAATAAATCCAGTTCACCACAAGAATTATTGCCGTGGTATAGAGGACAAACATGGTCAAAAGACTCATCCTGTGCACCAAAGGCACAATAAATGAAGCCAGGTATTGAGAATCCAGTATATCCCCTTTGTAAAGGCTAAAAATTGTTAATCCTACGGTACAGAAGAGGATTACCCAAATGTTCAACTGGTTGGTTTTGAATAAGCTGATTTTGATAGCCATTGTAGAATCTGGCCCCCTTTAATTCCTGACGCTGTGTTAAATGATTATTGTGTTAATCCTTGGAATGCCGGCGAAGGATAAACGGTTATACCCTCTTTTATTCCCTCGATGAGCAGGTGGTTCCTTGTTGGATCGGGATACACCTGGATGGTACTTGTGTAAACCTCCTGGAGGTTTACAAGGAGCTGATATTTTCCTGCAGGCAGATAGATGCTGAAGATGTCTGTTGGTACGATAGAGCTGATTTTGCCTTGAATACCTTTCAGAAAATCACTCTCAGCAACATATAATGGATATTCCATCTCCATTCGATCTGTACTGAATTTAACCGTTTCCGGTTGAAGTTTCTCAAGGACAGTTACTGATGGGGTGCCCATTTTGCTATGGAAGGTAACCTTGACATAGGGAGATTCACCTAAAGCGAGATTGGCTTCTTCAATCCATTCCTGAACTGTACGGGGGTTTTGAAAACTGTCAATTTTAAGGGTGAGTGTCTGTATGTCGGGAAAGACTTTTTTTGCCTTATCGATATAATCTTCCGCAGCAATGGCATTTCCTTCATAGGCTCTGGCAATGCCTGCAAGTGCATATGTTTTTGCAAAGAGTTCTGATAAATTTGATGTTTCGTGGTTTTGCCCAGATGCCACATTAACTGCATTGGCCGTTTCCTGGCCGATGGTATGAATGTAGAAAGGGAATTCAATTTCTTTGTAGAGGATGTTTTCGACTTCTTCAATCAGCAGACGTTTGGCCCATGGATCTTCAAGTCTTCTGATTTCCTCGACAAGTCGAGTGATATCAGACATGGTCCAGAGGATTTTGTCGCGAAGCAGTGAATCAATCGGCGGTGTCGTAGTGTCTCCTGCAAGAGCGGACCCGGCAAACACGGCAAATAGAACATAGGCGATGACAAGTTGAATGCCCTTAAGTAAAGTTTTCCTAGTCATTATTTACCCTCCTTAGCGGATTGTTGCTTACTAGTATCCGAGGATTTTTCCGCACAAAGTGGTCCGTATAATCGTGTGATCTGTCCAGCCCAGGTAATTTCACCGAAACCTAAAAGAAAAGCACTGTATGTGTCAAGGGTGGTACAAAAGTCCTCGCGGTAGGCAGGGTCGCGGGATTCATATTTATAGGTAATATGGTGGAAAGCCCGATAGGCCGTTGTAAGGCAAAGCCCTTTATATTTATTGTAATTTGTCAGGCTGCTTCGAGTCTTCGGAAGGCCAAATTCTGAACGGGCGATTTTTGATGAGGAATCAGCAACTCTCAGCAGGTCATGGAGTTTTGTCTTCCAGTCAAAATCAGCGGTAAGGAGCCCTTGCCGCAGGTCAACCACACCATGGTGGTCCTTTTTTTCCCAAAGGAAATAAAGCAACCCCGAGAGATTACGGCCATAATTGACCTCGATCATCTCGATGAGTTTATCGGTGTCTGGCTCAAAATTGTATGTCGGGCCTTCAATGTTCCTGCCCCGGGATCCGAGAAGTTTCAGCGCGTCGCTTGCATGCTGGTATCCCATGCTGTAATAGGAAATTTTCTTTTCCTTGTCCTCACTGATGATCCATTGGGTGAGATCACTGATTTTTTCTTTGAGTACAGACTTTGCCTTCAGGCTTCCGGCAAGTGAAAGTCCCTTTTTGTAATGCTCAAGGGATTGAACAAATTTGTCTTCTGTCGCTTCGGTCTGGTCGTATTCTTCCTTTGCCCGGTCTCCCATGAATTTGTAAATACCGGTTACCGAGTTACCGTCAAAATAAGTCGACTGATACAGGTCTTTCATCCAAGCGGAAACCGTTTCAATATTACCCTGCCGGGTTTTATTTTCAGCATTTGCAGGGACAACATCGGCGTACCGGTCGGCAATCATGCGGGTCTTTGCGGTAAGCCAGCCGACAGAGGTCTTATCGCCCTTGGTGAGTCCGTCAATAAGGGCCTTGTAATAAGTAATGGTCCAGCTCATGATCTGGTCAGACAAGATATCTTTGCGAAAATCTTCCTGAGCATGCTTTTTAATAATTGCGTCCCACATTTCACCGAGCGCGAGTTTCTGGCGGGCGAGACGTTCTTCGTTGCTCATTTTATCATTAATCGATGCAAAATGGGCTTTGCCAAGTGCAAAAGCAGTTGAAGGGAGATAATACGTATGTACGGACCATTGAAGGGAGTCAATTGCCTCATCAAGGAGGGCGGGGGGGCCGCCTTTTTGGTAGAGGTTGAATTTTGCCTCGCCGCAGTAGAAAAGGAGCCGGTCAATATATTCATCCTTTTCAATTTCCTTTTCCTTTTGACTGCAGAGGGCAGCAAGTCCTTCAAAATCTTCTGCGAGATATTTCTCCCTGAATTTGGAGACATCAAGAGCATGTGCAGGAGTTGTAAAGAGAATCAGCAGCAGAATACAGATGAAGCGACTCATTGGCGGTAACTTTTTTCTCTTTGGTTTTATGAAAACATACATTGTCATTTCCTTCAGGATCCAAGGTCAGTTATTGATTTGTTTCCAGGCTTCCATAATTTGATTCTTTGAGCATCTGAAAATATAGTTCCGGTATCTTATAACTTTTTTATCAGGGATTCCATAACAATTGGCATTTAAATGAGCTAACGGGCCAATATTATCCATTTTTTGCAATCTTCCTTGGAATTTTTCTTCAAGTATGAAGTCAGCAGGTCCACTCTTTTCTAATAATGGAATTATATCATCCAGGTTGATTTCATCTTCGGCCTCACGCTGAGCAACATTAATTGTCAGGGCGGCAGCTTCCACTATTTCCTCATCTTCTGGTCTTGCAATCCGTGGTTTCGTGCCCAGGGTGGAGAGACTTGAAGTTGTGGGGATTTCGTCACTGATTCCTCTTTTTGGTGTGGTTGTTGCAAAGGAGGCCGGCAGGTCTCCAGGACCATCTGAATCGCTTCTTGCCTGAACTTTGAACCCGGAAGCAGCCTCAGAATCAACCGCCCGGCGCTGCACGGTGCCGAGATTAGTCATCGGGGCATCGTCAGATCGCCTTGCAGTGGAAGTTTCAAGCTTATTCATCTCTTTGTTGGCAAGTTCGTTTCGTTTATTGGTTTGTATTTTGGTAAGCGGCGTCTGTTCCTCGCGCATTAACTTTTTCTTTTGAAGAGAATCGAGCTTTGGGGCCTCCGGAGGATCGAGGCGCCTTTGTTTAACCTTTGGAGGTTCCTGGGGGGGAATTGCTTTCTTGATTGGTTTGGGCTTTTCCAGTTTGAGCGGCTCTTTGGGTTTTGGAGCTTCTTCTTTTGGGGGTTTTGGTTTGGCCTGCAGGGCTTTTGGCGCGGGTGGCGGCGGCTTTGGAGCATCAAGCTCCGGCGCAAGCATCTGAGTCATGGTTTCCTGGATTTTATGCTGGATGTCGCCGATATTGGTGGCGAGCATGACGAGCAGAGCTGCCAGGATTATATATCCGTAGGTTGTGGGGTTGGAAAAAATTTCCCGGAAAAATTGAAGAAGGATCCCAAATATTCCCTGAAGGTCTCCCTGCTCTTCTTTCTTATGAATTCTGGTCAGAGAAAGATTGCTGATGCCGACCGCTTCGTGTTCCCAGAGAAAGGCAAGTGCGGTAATATCAAAGGAGAAAAAAATGTCAGCACTTTCCTCGTCGGTAAGTTCATTGAGAGGAAGGGGTATTTGTTGAGGTGTTTCCAGTTGATCGGGATTTTTGTCACTCATCGGGGATTCTCGATCATCTCCTGAAGAACATTGGCCCCGGGCAGTTGGTAATTAGTCCAGGCATAGCCGGTGAGAATTCTATAAAAGCGGTAACGATAATTTCCAGCCAAACGATGCACTACTGCCTGGCATCCTTTATTATAGACAACCAGGCCGTAACCTGCATAAAGGCCGACCACTTTATTGTCTTTGCCGGGAGAGAAAAAAACCACGTCGCCGAAGGCAATATCCAAGGAGTTAACGATTTCATAGCCGATGCCGGCGATATATCCTTCAAGATCGTTTCCTTCGACCTTGAGGTCAAAAGGGTAATTCTTAAGAAGGGTCTTTTTAAGGAAATCCGCTCCAGTGCAGTTTTCGGAAACTTCCTGGCTGTTAAGGACTTCCATCAGGGAAGCATAAAAATCATTTGCCATGGTTTTGACCAGGGCTTCAACTCTTTTATCAACGTCGGGAATTTTTAAGCCGCATGGGCCTGAAGTGATAAGCATTTCCTCTTTTTTGCCAATACCGTTTTGAGGATCTGCAACGGGAATTTCTACTTCAAAGAGACAGGTTCCGGATTTGTCGGAAATAGTAAATTTTGTTGGGGAGTTAGAGGAGAAAAGTTGATACGCGTTGTCAGTGTTTCGAAAGAGTTTTACGCCTTTCTTTTTTTCCTGATTATCCAGCTGTTCAGCAAGTGCCTGATAGCCTGGTTGCGCAACAAGTGAAGCTTTTTCAAAAGTCTTTGAAATTCCCTGCATAGCCGGCGACACGGGAGCGGGTTTTGCTTCAGGTTTATGTACGGCTTGAGGTGGCGCATCGTCTTTGTCCAGAACAAGCGTTCGTTTCATTTCCGTGCTGGAACCGCCGCAACCTGCTGAGATCAGCAGTGCACCGGCGGAGAGGGTAAGCAGCAAGTGAAGAAAGTAAAAGGGAAGTTTCGTGAAAATACGTTTTCTTAAAGGGATAGTTTTTCCGGATATGATAATCATAATAGAACCTATCGCTGTAACCCGATTGTCCACATAAGAATAACCAGTATAACTTTTTGAGAATTCAACTAATTCTCTTCCTGGATTTCAGCACAACTTTTCAATTCAAATGAGTGCATAAGGGGTATTGGATTTTGAGATATGTAAAGCAATAGTTACAAGGTGATTTAAATACGATTGTAACTGATGCAACTTATTTAAATCATTTTATTTATAGCGTATAAACCTTGTGTCAGTCAACCGAAATATAAACGATTTTTGGGCGAGAGAGGATAAGAAGGCCAATAATCTTTGTCTGGTTAATTAATGAAACTCCCTGCGGGCAGGAAAGCAAAGACTCAGCACTACGGGGAATGCACTTGCTTTTCCTGTTCATTCCCTTTGCTGCTCATGTTTTTGAGAATTTCCAGATAGAGTTTTTTGCTTTCAAGGATTTGATCGCGGGTCAGGGATTCACTCATGGAGTTTCTCCAGGCCACTATCTCGGATTCTCCATCCTTGACCGCATGGTTTACCCAGGCATATGCCGCGATAATATCGTGATCCACGCCTTTGCCGATAAAATACATCTGCGAAAGCAGGAACTGCGCCCTGCAATGACCCTGCATTGCGGCTTTTTCCCACCATGATGTTGCTGTTTCATAGTTCTGTTTTCTGCCGAATCCCCGCGCATACATATCGCCGAGATTATATTGAGCCTCGGCATATCCTTTTTCAGCGGCCTGGGTCCAGAGGTCTGCAGCCTTGGCAAAATCACGGCTGACTCCGGTGCCATTGAAATAGAGCGTGCCTAAATTGAATTGTGAAGGGGTGTGGTCCTGGTCTGCGGCTTTCCCCCACCATTTGGCGGCCAAGCTGTAATCCAACGGCCTTCCTTCTCCCATGGCGAACAGTTTTGAAGCTTGTTCATCCTTGTGCTGAACGCCTTTGCCTATACAATAATAGATCCCAAGATCGTACTGGGCGTTGATGTTTCCTTGTTCCGCTGCCTTAGTCCACCATTTGACCGCTGTGGCGTAATCCTGCTTAACTCCATTGCCTTTACTGTACAGAGAACCGAGATCATACTGGGCCTGGACGTGTCCATGGTGGGCGGCCCTTGACCACCACTTGGTTGTTTCGAGGATATTTTTTTCAACACCATTTCCTGAAAGATACATCTCGCCGAGGAGGTATTGCGCTGCCGGGTCCTCAGCATTAGCGCGTATACTGATGGATTCAGGATCCATTGCATTATCTCTGGCAGAGGATTGTTGTAAGTCAAAGAGGAATAAAACGACTAGCAGGGGCAGAAGGAGAGAAAAAAAATAGGTAGGGTGGCAAAATTTCAAGAAATCATTCTCCACATGGAATCAATTATCCCATGAAGTACCATCAAGTTTAACATACCAACAAATAAAAAGTATACCCCATTTATCCGAGTCTGGCATGAATTTATTTGGAGCGTTTGCAATCAGAAAGAAACTGAAAACCCTTCGGTTTCGTATACTGTTGGTTAAACTAAACTGGCTCATCCTTTTCTATGGTGAAAATTCGCAGTCTTTGCCTCAGAAGCGTAATTAGAACCAATCCAGGTAATCATATAGGTACCCCTCTCATTTAATGATGATTTGGGGCCGGAAGGTGAAAAGCAGTACAATTAAGATAAGGGGACTCATGTAGGCCCACCACCGGAATACAAAATTGCGGAGGCTGGCATGAAGGGATTAAAAAAAAGTCATTTTGCACCCTTTCTGGCAATATAGCCGCAAAAATTGTACCACTTGAAAAAGATCTCGCAGTGGTCAAAACCATTATTGAGCAGGAGTTCGGTATTTTCCTGGATCCGGTAGGGGATAAGAACATTTTCCAGGGCTTCACGTTTCTGGCTGATCTCGAGCTTACTGTAGCCATTGGCTTCCTTGAAATCGTAATAATATTTAATGAAGTAGCGGTTAAGCAGCGAATCCTGGCTCAGAACCTTTTCGATGAGGATAATGCAACCATTGGCGTTGACGCCTTTGGCGATCTGTTTGATAAGGCTCTCCCGCTGCAGGGGGCGCACAAACTGCAGGGTCAGATTCATGATTATTACCGAAGCGTTTTCGATATGGACATCCTTGTTGAAGTCAGCCTGCAGGAGATTGAACTCGTGCTGCATGCCGTGTTTGTCCATCTTTTCGCGGGCCTTAACCAGCATGTCCCCGGAATAATCATAGCCAACCAGTCGGACTCCCTTGGCAAGAATCTGGTCCAGGAGGATGAGGGTCGTTCCGGTGGAACAGCCCATGTCGTATACATTGGTTCCTTTAACCGCAAAATCGTTGGTAAGTTCAGCCAGCATTCGCTGCATTTCAAGATAGAAAGGCACGGAACGGACCAGCATGTCATCAAAAACAGAGGCTGTTTTTTCGTCAAAGCTGAAGTCGCCGATCAAACGTTTTGGGGTTGAGAATATTTTGTCGGATTCTTTGATGTCAATCGTCGGAGTTCGCATCATTAATTTCCTGTTTTTTTACTTTGGCAGATTCGTCCTCTGGATTAAGCCTTGCACTCTATGTATACACTCAACAAACCTGACTAGTTAAGGGAAATATGTTGGGCACATCGTGAAAATTAAAATTTAATCAGACTGAGATGCACTGCAGGGCATGGAGACAGTATTGACTCAGGTGATTTACCCTCTTTTTCCCTGTATTTGATTGTTGTGTTTTTTTGTAGTATGCCTGATTTTTCCATATCCACAAAAGAAAAGGGGCTGTAATCATTTAAGATTAAAGCCCCTTTTAAAAAAATGGTGCCGAAGGCGAGAATCGAACTCGCACGACCGTAGGTCACTACCCCCTCAAGATAGCGTGTCTACCAGTTCCACCACTTCGGCAACAATTTTGATACTCTCGTAAAAAAGTCGGTTACTGAATTATCGTCTCCAATAATTTCTATAAGTTAAAGGCGGAATACGCGTCCGACGAGTGCTTTCTGCGAGTCCGACAATTTTGTTTTTCACTATTTATGAATTGTCATTATACTGACTGACAATTATTCGTTGAGCCACTCCTGAGTTCGTTTAATGCGATGAGGATTCAACGGGAAACTGAGCAGGTGCAGCGCCTGTATTTTCCGCATCCGCAGTAGGCATCGGAATCGTAACCGGCCCTTGTTTTTCAGCAGGAGTCGCCAGCGGAGCCTCAATGGGAGGAGCTGCCTGTTGTATTTCAGTCATGACTGAGCCGGAATCCCTGTGCGAGGAAAGGTAGGCAAGGGATATCGAAGTCATCATAAAGATAACCGCAGCGCTAGTGGTGATCTTGTTCAGCAGAGGCAAAGGGCCTTCTGTACCGAATACCCCCTGTCCTGAACCGCCGAACGTCGCTCCTATATCAGCGCCTTTGCCATGCTGCAACAGCACTATTACAATCAGGAAAAAGCAGACGATGATATGGATAATTGTAAGTATTAGGGTCATTTGTAATTTTTTTAAGTTATTTCAATATGTTAATTAAAATGTATGATCCTTGAAAAAGAATCTGCCTTCAGTGCCGCTCCACCGACGAGCGCCCCGTCAATATCTTCCTGGTTCATCAAAAGATCTACATTGTCCGGATTGACGCTGCCACCATACAATATTCTTATTTGGCTAGCAATATTTTTCTCAAACAGTTCAGACAGGAGTTTTCTCAAGAAAGCATGAGCTTCCTGGGCCTGCTCAACGGTTGCTGTTTTACCTGTGCCGATAGCCCAGACCGGTTCATAGGCAACTACTATCCGATCGGCATTGGTGATTTCGGCATTCAATAAGCCTTTCTTGGTTTGGGTTTCAAGGACTCCAAAGGTTTTACCGCCTTCTCTCTCTTCTATTGTTTCCCCAACACAGAGAATGGGGGTGATGCCGAATTTAAGGGCTCCTGTTATTCTTTTATTAATGATGCTGTCTGTTTCACCGAAAACATGCCGGCGCTCGGAATGACCGACCAGCGCCATGCTGCAGCCGAATTCTTTGAGCATCACCGGAGATATTTCGCCGGTGAAAGCGCCTTTTTCCTCCCAGCAGATATTCTGTGAAGCGAGAATAACCTTCGAGCCCGCAAGGACATCCGCCACCGCAGCAAGATGAGTGAAGGGAGGAGCAATCATTACATCCCGGTCACTCACATCAGCGCTCGCTCTGGCAATTGTCTGAGCAAGTTCCTTGGCCTCCGCGATACTTGTGTGCATCTTCCAGTTTCCGGCAATGAGAGGTCTGCGGGGCATAATAAGCTCCTTTGAAGATTTATCTCTTTGGTTTTGGACCGATGATTATTTCGATGTAAATTATTCCTTTATAGACCAAGAAAAGAATTCCACCGATTATCGCCCCCATAAGTCCATGATCTTGTATTGCCCGCCAAATAAAATCTTCCATAGCCTCCTCCTTCTGGTTCAGGTTGAGGGGAAGAGGCATCTCAAGTGGAGGAAAGAAATATTTTAATCGATTACCAGAATGAACCTTGCTTTTTCATCTTGATATGATAAAAATATTTTCCATCTCAAAATGGTAGAGAAGCCTCAATGGGGAAGGGGTAACTGAAACAACTTTTGTTGATGCTGTAACATCAATGAGAGTTCTCAGTTTCCCTTGATAAGGTCATACGAATTCTTTCGGGAGTGTATGACCTTATTTTTTATATAATTTTCACAGTTATTATTGTTGCTATCAAATTTGGCATATCCTTTTCTTACTTTAAAAATTATTGAATCACCCTTTGGCGTCAAGGGCCGTAACACCCGGAAGCTCCTTGCCTTCCATGAGCATGAGAAAGGCGCCGCCGCCGGTGGACATATAGGAGATATTATTCGATTCACCGGCTTTATGCACGGCAACATCGGTGTCGCCGCCGCCGACTATGGTCAATGCATGCGATGCTGCAACGCTTTGAACCATTGCCATGGTGCCCCGCGAAAATGCATCCATCTCAAAAGCGCCCATGGGGCCGTTCCAGATGATGGTCTTGGCATTTTCAAGGGCCTCTGAAAAGAGCAGAGTTGTTGCCGGGCCGATATCAAGGATCATCCAGTGATTCGGAACTTCCTGCACGGTTGTGCGTTTGGTTTCAGCCCTGGGGTCGAATTTATCCGCAACGATACAATCCACTGGCAGATAAAGCTTTACCCCTTGCCTGATGGCTTTTTCATGAAGCTCTTTGGCGGTGTCGATCAGGTCTTCCTCGATTTTTGAGGCACCCACATCAAAGCCGATGCTTTTAAGAAAAGTATTGGCCATGGCGCCGCCGATAATCATTTTGTCGACTTTATCTATGAGGTTGCGCAGGGCACCGAGCTTGCTCGAAACCTTTGCGCCGCCGATAATGGCAACCAGCGGCCGCATGGGATCCCCCATGGATCTGTGAAAATAATCCATTTCTTTTTGCAGGAGAAAACCGGCTGCGCAGTCATCGAAATATTCGGTGACTCCGACTACGGATGCATGAGCGCGGTGTGCAACGGCAAAGGCATCATTTATAAAAATATCAGCCATTTCAGATAATTGCTTTGCAAAGTTGGGGTCATTTTCCTGTTCTTCCTTGTGAAACCGCAGATTCTCCAGGATGATCACATCGCCCTGTTCCATCTGATCCACAAGTTTTTTGGTTTCTGATCCGATACAATCGGGAGCAAGTATCACATCCTTGGAAAGCAACCGGGACAAACGTTTTGCCACCGGTGCCAGGCTGAATTTTTCCTGTCTTTCGCCTTTCGGGCGTCCCAGATGGGAGCAGATAATTACCTTTGCGTGCTCGTCAAGGGCGTGATTGATGGTGGGTAAAACCCCCCTGATTCTCGTGTCATCGGTGATATTGCCCTGGGTGTCAAGCGGGACGTTAAAGTCTACCCGGATAAGCAGACGTTTTCCCGCTATATCCAGATCGCGTATATTTTTCAAAGCTGTCTCCCTGCGTAAAAAAAATTAAAGCGTTAAGATAAATGTATTGCCATCATTATTGCATCATCAATGGGATGATTATAGTAGTTTTTTCGTATACCAGTCGTAATAAATCCTTTTTTTTCATAAAGATTTTTTGCGGGTATATTTTTTGAGCGTAATTCCAGAAAACATTTCTTGATCCCGGATGCATTAAGTTGCGCCATGGAAGAACCAATCAATTCGCCGGCTATGCCCTGTCGGCGGAAATTTTCATGCACGGCAAGTTTGAGAATCTCTGCTTCATCAATAACGGTGCGACCAAAAATAAATCCCAGTATCTGACTTTCCAGAGGGTCTTTAGCAATATAATGCCAGCCGAGGGGATGGGCCTGTTCAATCTCCAGCTGTCCTCTGCTCCAAGAGGATAGAGTGTGTTGTTCTATTTCGTATACCCCTTCAATATCACCAGAAGTCATTGGCGAGATGACCCATTTTTCAACCATCAAATCATCTGTTCGGCAACCGAAACGGTCCGATCAGCCAGCATGTTGGTGTAACTGCCCAGCTCATTATCATACCAACCGTAAATCACCGCCTGGGTAATGGGAACTTCCAGAGTTCTTGAGCTGTCGCTGCAGCCGATGGCTTTCAGCTTTTCGAGATTTACCTTTATTGATGCGGTACGGGTGTGGGTTTCAGTGCCTTCAATCACTGCCGCGGCAAACGGCATGCCGATAATGTCCGAGGAAACATTCTGTTCTTCAGTGTAAACCAGATATTTTGAGGAAGCTGCGTATTCTTTGTAAATATCATTGACCCTGTTGCGTTTTATCGGGTTGTCAAGGTCGTCCTGCAGGTTAAGAACAAGGACGATAAGTGAGCCGGTGGTTGTGGGAATACGCACGGATTCAGCAATAAAGCCGATGGTTTTCATTTCAGGGATGACCAGCGGCAGGGCGCGGGCTGCGCCGGTTGTGGTCAGGATGATATTGTTCAGGATGCTCCTGCTCTTTCTGAGATCGGTTGCGCCGGCGTTGGGTAGTCGGTCAAGAACCTGCTGGCTGCCGGTTGCAGCATGGACGGTGACCATTGAGGCGCTTAAGAAATTTTCCGCGCCTATATGATCAAGCAACGGCTTGATCATATAGGAAAGACAAGTGGTTGTGCACGATGCTGCCGAGACCAGTAGGTGCTTGGATGGATTATAATCCTCATCGTTGATACCCATGACGGTAGTCACTGCATCTTCTGGCATGTTCAGGCCTTTATCCTTGATTTTGAACGGCGCTGATAAAATGGCTTTTTCTGCACCGGCCTGAAGATGACCCCGCAAGGCACCACGCGGTGCATTGGCGTCGGCGGTGGGATCGTTGAAAACTCCGGTGGTGTCCACAACCAGGCGGACATCGTTGTCCTTCCATTTTATATCAGCCGGGTTTCTTGATTCCCTGAGGATTTTTACCGGAACACCATTGATTACCATTGAGCCTTCGGCTTCATTGAGGTTTTCTATTGCCCGGGAATCCTTGCAGCTTCCATATAAATAAGCGCTTAAGCGTCCATACGTACTGTCCCGTTCAATTGAGGCGGCTATGTCTTGTATTCCGGTCCCGACTTCCCTTCCGGTATTGACGATAATCTCCGAGAAATGCTTGCGACCGACATGATGCCAGAGTGAAAGTTTACCGATACGACCGAGTCCGTTAATTCCAAGTTTCATTGTAACCCCTTTTGCTTATTAATGAATATGCCAGTCTAGTGCATATATAATAAATTAAACAGTTATAAGATGTTTTGTTACTGGTTGAAGATGATTATGCCTGAGATATATTTGAAGAGGGATGATTATAAGAAAGGAGTCGATTTCAGGCAACAAAAACTTTGTATAATAATAATTTCAGGGATTAATCGGTTTGAATCTGAACAGAATACAATTGGCGCCGGCTAAATTAATCCGTAAGCGGAATATCATCATTATCTGCCGGACTGTCAATGTCCAGGGGCGGCCGGGTTGTTTTTTCGACGATTTTAAGATGTTCTATTTTGCCAGGTAAATGGGGGTCGATCTCTTGAAATTTCCGGGCGGTCACCAGAACACGGGTTTCAAAGGAGCCCACCGCCTTATTATAGGAAGAAACTGTCCGGTCCAGCCCTGTACGGATTTCTGCGAAATGTTTGGCAAGGGTGTGGATGCGGTTATAGAGGGTTTTGCCCAGTTCACCGATTGCATAAGCATGTTCGGTGATCCTTTCCTGCCGCCAGCCGTATGAGACTGCTCGTAAGAGGGCGATCAAGGTAGTTGGCGTTGCCAGGATGACTTTCTGGGCGACGCCGAATTCGATGAGCTCTGGTTCCTGTTCCAATGCGGCGCTGAAGAAATTTTCGCCGGGCAGGAAAAGAACCACGAATTCAGGCGACGGATGGAACTGTTGCCAATAGGATTTGCTGGCAAGTTGCGTCAGATGAGTCCTGACCTGTTGGGCGTGCTCTTTCAGTTTTTTAAGACGGGTCTGGTCGTCCTGCGCTTCCTGGGCCTCCAGATATGCCATGAGCGCCGCCTTGGAATCCACCACAATATTTTTTCCTCCTGGTAATTTTATAACCATGTCCGGGCGCAGACGGCCATGCTCCTCGGTGGTAACCGACTCCTGCTCAATGAAATCACAGTATTCAACCATGCCGGCCATTTCCACAACACGCCTGAGTTGTATTTCACCCCAGCGGCCCCGGACCGTTGGCGCGCTGAGCGATTTGACGAGATTGGCGGTTTCGCTATGAAGCTGCGCCTGGGTTTTGGCCATGGATTTCACCTGTTCTGTGAGTGTCGCATATGCCTCGGTGCGGGCCTGTTCTATCTGACGGATTTGTGTGTCGACTTTTTTGAGTGATTCGCTGAGCGGCTTGACCATTTCGTCAATGGCCTGTTTGCGCATTTCGATTTCTTTTGTGGATTTTTCCTGAAAACTGCCCATGGTTTCTTTGGCAAGTTCAAGAAAGGAACGGCTGTTGTTTTTGAAAATATCCGTTGAAAGGGCCTTGAAGGAATTTGAAAGTTCTTCCCTTGCCTGGTTTAACAGCGACAGTTTTTCCTGAGCGCCTTTTCGTTCTTCCTCCATCCGGCTTTCGATTTCGGCGATCCGGGTCCGCAGGTGGAGGATTTCATTTTGTAAACCGGAGATGGTCTCGTCTTTTTCAATTAATTTCGGCTCAAGTTTTTCAAGATGGACAATTTTTTCCTGGGCCTTGGTCTTGAGTTCGGCGAGCTGACTGATTTCCAGCCGGAGTTTTACTATTTCTTCATCGATCTTCAGCTCATAGTTTTTTAACTCTCGGAGTTGATCCTCTCTGGTTTGAAGTCGTTCTCTTAAAATCATTAGCTCCGCTTCAGATTCAACCTTGTGGGCATGCAATTCGGAAAGTATTCCGGAGCGAATGAAAATCCATGTTGCGACGCAGCCTAGTAGCAGTCCGGAAATCAGTGAGACTATGAGAGAAATGTTGATCATGCGAGTTGTATGTTTTTTCGAAAAAGTGGCTTGAAAAATAAGTTAAATGGAGTATTAGTTTTTGCTGATATTCGATTTCTTAGGCTCCGGTAAATAGGAAATTGACCGGGAGCTACGGGGATTGGTATCAAATGGTAAGGGTTCTTGAGCATCGATTTGGATTAAATCTGTTTTATTGATTCAGGTCAAGGTTGAAGTATGACGAATAACTATAAATTAGCAGTATGCCGCATTAACGAAAAGAAAAGTGTCGAAATTTAAATTTACATTACGGAAAATAACAATGCTGTAAACATAGGGACAAAGGAATGGTTCTGCAACGAGACAAGGAAGCCTATCTAGATGTCAGGATGAAAGATGGTCAGTGAAAAAGCAGTTGACAAAGATTTTATCGAGGATATAATCACCGGGATTTACTAAGTAAAATGACAACCTTGTGAAAGGTAATTGGTTGACGAGTTTCATGACCGCAACCAGCCGTATATACTGGATCGCCGTTGATTTTTACGACTTTTTATAAGAGCATAAAATTTGGGCCTATAGCTCAGTTGGCTAGAGCCACCGGCTCATAACCGGTTGGTCCCTGGTTCGAGTCCAGGTAGGCCCACCAGATTCGCTGAACGTGATAGAGAAAAATCATTTGATTGTCCCAACTATTAACAAACTCTGTGAAAAATTTATTTACTTGAGAGAACTCTCTCGGGTTTCAACAAAAAAGGTGCAACCACAAAAGGGTTGGACCTTTTTTTTATTATTTTTTTTGGGATAAACACCCTATGGCTGCCGGTATTTTACTCAGGGAAATTCTTACAATCCTTGACGGCATTGCGGCCTTTACCCTTGCGGAATCGTGGGATAATGTCGGGTTGCTGGTTGGTGATCCTGAGCAGGAAGTAAGCGGCATACTCGTGGCCCTTGACCCCACCGAAGATCTTCTGGATGAGGCAATTGCGTCAGGCGCCAATACAATAATTACTCATCATCCATTGATTTTCAAACCATTGAAAGCTGTTCGCACCGATGAATCCATCGGCAGATTTCTTTGTAAAGCATTGAATAATCGTATGGCGGTTATTGGCTGTCATACAAATCTTGATGTTGTTGCCGGCGGGGTGAGTGATGTTCTGGCAAGAGACTTGGGGATGATCGACATAATGCCCCTGGTCACCGGAAAGGAGATCAGGGGCCTTGAGGCCACCGCGGGAGACAGCATCGGATTCGGGCGGATAGGCAAACTTAAGGAAGCGATTCCCGCTGCTGTGTTTTTTGATCAGCTCCTTGAGGTGTTAAAGATTCCGGCAGCGAATATAGCCGGAAAATTTCCTGAGAAAATCAATAGGTTCGCAGTCTGCGGCGGCAGCGGCTCTGATCTCGCCGAGACGGCTTTTTCCAGTGGGGCGCAGGTTTTTATCACCGGCGAGGTGAAGCATAGTGTGGCGAGATGGGCTGAGGCAAACGGCCATTGCGTTATCGATGCAGGACATTTTGCAACTGAAAATATAGTAGTTCCGGTTATTGCTGCTACCCTTAAAAAACAGCTTGAAGCTAACTCAATACGGATAAGTGTAAAGGTTGCGTCAGATCAAAAAGGGCCTTTTCAATTATATTTGAAGAACAGTCATTAGAAATAATCAATACACGATTAACTCGTAAAAAGTCGCAGTAGTAAAAGGTCCACCAAGCAAAATCAACAGGTTACAAGGTAATAACTCGATGAAATCAGTCTTTTACGATTTCATCAATACATGAGAGACGGGTTGAAAAATGGGATTAAAGAATGATATGAAAAGCCTTCGTGAACTCCAGGCTATAGACCTTCAAATCAGTAAGATTGATGAAGATCTGGCCCTTGGAGAGGAAGAACTGGAAAAACGCAAACTTACCATTGCTGAACGCCAGGAATCAATTGTCAAATATGACGAGAAAAAGGGAGCGGGTGAAAGACGCCGCCGGGAACTCGAAGCTGAGGTCGAAGACGAGCTTGCGCGAATCAAGGACAGGCAGACGAAGTTGATGAATGTCCAGACCAACAGGGAATATCAGAGTTTACTCAAGGAAATTGAGGATGCAAAGAAAAATAACAAGCAACGGGAAGACGAGATTGTTTTGCTCATGGAACAGGTAGAGACCCTGAAAAACAAAGAACATGAACAGTCTACTATCTGTGCGACGGAAGAAACATTGTTGTCCGAAGAGAATGAGAAAGTCGGTAAAAACGCAACGACTCTGAACAAGAAGAAGGAAGATCTCCTTAAGACACGTGAGACCAAATCCAAAAAGGTTCCAGCGGCAAGTCTGAAAAAATATGAGATGCTCCGGGAGAAGCGAAACGGCATCGCAATTGTCGGGGTCACCAACAGTATCTGCACCGGTTGCTATATGAATGTTCCTGCGCAATTTTATAATGAAGTGCTCAAGGAAGAAAAAATTCTCTCGTGTCCTACCTGTAACCGGATGCTTTATTATCAGCCGGAGGAATAAGGTTGGTGAGCGAACGCCTGATTGTAAGTTCCGGAGACGAAATCCAATCGAGTCCGGGTGACGTCCTGCTGGTTCTTGAGAAGCGGTTGACGGATGATTTTTTATCCAAATGTTTTCCAGGCGAACTGCCCGGTGATATCAGGTCAATTTTGGCAAGCTGCGCTTCCCGCCTCAGTAAACCTGAAGGTGGATTTGTCCAGAAATCGATTGAGGATAAAAACCTTACTGCCTGTAAAAAAGCAGGCTCCAGGCTCACCGTTTACACCGATGGCGCTTCCCGGGGAAATCCGGGAGAAGCAGGCGCCGGCGCGGTGATTTTTGATGAAAGCGGCGGCGAGATCTATGCCAGGGGGAAATACCTTGGGCAATGCACCAATAATATGGCGGAATATCAGGCGCTTATCATGGGGCTTGCCGCGCTGAAAGACCACGGTGCCGAAAATATCTCGATATTCCTCGATTCCGAGCTCATTGTCAGGCAGTTGCAGGGTCGGTATAAAGTAAAAGACCAGAAACTAAAACCCCTGTTCATTGAGGTAAGCACTCTCCTTAATGAATTTACTGCCTGGGAAGTAAGGCATGTTCCCAGAAATGAGAACAAAAGGGCCGACGAACTGGCTAATCTCGGTATTGACGAAAAACTGTAATTCTGCAATTGCTCAAGTTTAGTATACAAGATTAGACTATCTTGAAGTATCTGTTAAGTGTTTGGAGTGGGCGCATGATCGCTGATCCGTCAAGGCGGGTTGGAGGAAAGTCCGAACTCCGCAGGGCAGGGTGGTTCGTAACGCGAACCGGGGGTGACCCTAGGGAAAGTGCCACAGAAAATATACCGCCCCGCTTGCGGGGTAAGGGTGAAAAGGCGAGGTAAGAGCTCACCGCTTTCATGGCGACATGAAAGGCATGGTAAACCCCACCAGGAGCAAGACCAAATAGGGAAACGTTTGAGGGCGGCCCGTCCGAGTTTCCGGGTAGGTTGCTAGAGGTGCCGGGCGACCGGCATCCCAGAGAAATGATCATGGCCCGCCTTGGCGGGTACAGAATTCGGCTTATAGCCCACTCCAATTTTTTTTCATTACGATAGTTGTTAAAGATCGTATTATCGCTGACTGTTATTTAAGAATCGGGCTTATTTACTCTTCCTATGTCAGATACCGCAGCCATAATACCTGCAGGAGGATCGGGTATCCGCATGGGGCTTGATACCCCCAAACAGTTTTTTGCCCTTGGCGGCATTCCGATTCTCATCCATACCATCCGTGTTTTTACGCAAAGCCCGTCCATCGGGCAAATTATTGTTGCGGTTCCGGAACAATATCTTCAATCCACCATTGATTTACTCGATAAATACGCACTTCAAGACAGATGCACCGTTGTTGCCGGTGGTACACATCGTCAGGATTCGGTGCGAGCCGGCCTTAAAGTATTAGAGAATAATCCTCTGGTCGCGGTCCATGATGCTGTGCGTCCCCTTATCAGCCCGGAATTGATTGAACAAACCATAGGAAAAGCACGTGTTACCGGCGCTGCGATGCTTGCCATACCGGTGAAGGATACCCTGAAAAAGGTCAATGAGCAGGGCGGAATTATCAAGACCATTGACCGGTCAACCCTCTGGCAGGCGCAGACCCCGCAGGTGGTGCGGGCTGACTTGTTACGCAAGGCCTTTGCCGCTGCGGATAACGATGGTTTTGTCGGCACCGATGAGGCTTCGCTCCTGGAGCATATAGGCCTGCCTGTTACCGTGGTGGAGGGATCGGAGAGGAATATCAAGATCACCAGGCCGGAAGATTTATTGGTTGCCGAGGCATTATTACACCACGAGAAATCTGGGAACATCGATATGCATGGATTGAGAATCGGGCAGGGTTTTGATGCCCATAGACTGGTTGGGGGCAGACCGCTTATCCTCGGAGGGGTTAATATTCCTCATTCTAAAGGATTGCTCGGGCACTCGGATGCCGATGTTTTGGTGCATGCCCTTTGTGATGCTATTTTGGGCGCCATGGGCCAAGGCGATATCGGCAGGCATTTTCCTGATTCCGATCCGCAATATAAGGGGGCTGACAGCCTGGTGCTTTTATCAAAAGTCATGGATTTAGCGCAGGCTGGTAATTTTTCCATGATCAATGCCGATATCACGGTAATTGCCCAGGAACCGAAACTTGTGCCGTATTTTGAAGACATGCTTGATAACCTGGCACGGACCTGCGGGGTTTCCAGAAATGTAATCAATATCAAGGCCACCACCACTGAGAAAATGGGGTTCACCGGTCGCGGCGAAGGCATTGCCGCCCAGGCCGTTGTTTTACTTGTAAAATCCTGCAGTTGACCCGTTCTGCCTGGTCATTTGGTAAAAGAATCGGTGCAGGTTTTTTTCGCAATTGCAGATCGTTTACAGTAAAATTTAACAATCTTTTTGTAATTTCAGCGGGGAGGCCTTTATCAAGCTTTTTGACAATTATCGAATACCGGGTCTGTTGGTAATTACCGCCATCGTAATCGGGCTTTATTTCCTTAACCTTGATTTCGTCAACAAACTTGCCCTCCAGCTTGAAGACACGAAATTCGGTATCCGTGATTCTCTGGGTCTTGTGCCTACAGCCAATGAAAACGTCGTCATTGTCGCAATTGACGAAAAATCCGTAAAAAGTCTGGGCCGTTATCCATGGGACCGCAGGGTTCATGCGGATTTGTTCGCCAGACTTGATCAGGCGAGTATTGTCGGACTCGATATAATCTTTGGCGAGCGGACGACACAGGAAAACGACCAGTATCTTGCCGATGTTATTTCTCAAAACGAAAACATTGTCTGCGGCTATCTTTTTCGGAATGAAGCTGTTGTGCAGACATCAGTCGAAGCTCTGGATTTATTACGGCATAATGATAGTGACTATCTCAATATTGAATTTCTTGATGAAGTTGTCGGCCTCGGCAACTACAAATATGCAGACATCAACATCCCTGAAATATCCTCCTCCTGCCTGACCAGCGCATTTTTTACAAACCAGCCGGATCCTGACGGACTTTATCGGAGGTACCCGCTGGGGTATATCCATCAGGGATTTGTGTTTCCTCCCCTGGCCGTGCAGCTTGTGAGATTTTACCAGAATAAACAGGCCGCAATCGTTCTCGATAAAGACGGGGTGAAGAGCTTTCGCCTGGGTGAGGTTGATCTTTCGGATGAGAACTATTTCAAGTTCAACTTTTATACTTTGGACCAGGATATTTTTATTTCGGCAGTGGACGTGTATGACGGCACTGTTCCCCCTGATTTTTTCAAGGATAAGGTCGTCCTCGTGGGGGTTACTGAAATGGGGTTGTATGACATGCGCCCCACGCCGGTTAATCCTGTGACTCCCGGGGTGTGGCTGCATTATACGGCGCTTTCAAATCTCCTTAACAATGAAATACTTGTTGGATCAAGGACCCTTGATGTTTCACTGATACTATTCGGATTGCTTCTGGTTTTTGCCATCAGTTTTCATCGGATTCTCTGGCAGCGCGTCGCCCTTTATATCGCCGTGCTCATGCTTCTTTCCGTTGTTGCAAACGGCGCACTTATTGCTGTGAATATCTGGCTGCGTGAATTTTTTGCCTTTGCCGGAGTAATTCTGCTGATGATTGTTCTTGAAATTTTTGCCTTTGTGCGTACCGAATTACGCGCCGGCGAGGTGAAAAAAGCCTTTACCTCCTATGTTTCGCCCGAGGTGGTGGGCGAAATCCTCAAAGATCCTGATAAACTGGAACTGGGCGGCGTGGAGCGGGAAATCACCGTGCTGTTTTCCGACATCCGTGGCTTCACCTCCCTTTCCGAAAAGGTGACTCCTACCCAGCTGGTGCAGATGCTGACCCAGATTCACGATCCCATGACCAATGTTGTCTTAAACAACAAAGGCATGCTTGATAAATATATCGGCGATGCGATGATGGCTCTTTTCAATGCACCCCTGGATGTGGCAAATCACGCGGACAAGGCAGTGCATTCGGCCCTTGCAATGATTGAGACCCTGCATGAAGTCAATGGCCGGTTTCGTGCTCAGGGATATCCCGAGGTTGATGTGGGTATTGGCGTCAATACCGGCAAGTGCATTGTCGGCAACATGGGTTCCAAGGTGCGTTTTGAATATACCGCCATCGGCGATGCGGTGAATCTTGCCTCGCGCCTTGAGGGATTATGCAAAACCTATAAATGCCGGGTGGTGATCAGCGATGCAACCAGAGAGCAGCTTTCGGACGGGGTGCTTGTCCGGCAGCTTGACCGGGTGCGGGTAAAAGGCAAAAACATTCCAGTGCATATTTTTGAGGCCATGAAAACCACCGAAGACAATAAACAGATCAAACAACGATTTGAACAAGGGCTTGAAAAATATTTTTCCCAGGAATTTTCGCAAGCCATGGCAATTTTTGAAGACCTCGCAGACAATATGGGAGACAAGCCATCAGAGATATTCATTGCCAGGTGCAAAGATTTTATCGCCAATCCTCCGGAGCAGGACTGGGATGGTGTATATTCTCACAAGACAAAATAGGTTTGACAGGTTCTTAAGATAGTCCCTTCGGGTTCACTTTGCATATTTACTCCTGCCAACTATAATCCGTTTAAGTTTTTTTGATTTTATATGAAAATTCTTACTGCACTGGATTGACGGTATTGATGATCAACGTAATTGCCTTTCGTAAATCAGTAAGTTACTGAAAATATGATTATCTACGCATGAAAAGGTTCTTGGCATGTGTTTTGCTAACCATTTACAGTAGTTGACATGGGCGCAGGTGTCTGATAGCCTATTTTTCAATTTTGGCATTGCGTCGAAAAGCAAATTCCTTTCACCTCACCTCCGGAAAGCGACGGAATAACATTGGAAAACGTTAGTTTTTTGCCATGACAAAAAAAACGCCCTCAGCCAAGCCGCCGGTTCCCGTAAAAATCAAATTCCCACGGCTGGAGCATTATCTCAAGCGCTTGCGGGTCTTTTCACTTTTTGACCA
Organism: Pseudomonadota bacterium; assembly: GCA_018823135.1. NCBI lineage: Bacteria > Pseudomonadati > Pseudomonadota > Pseudomonadota bacterium. Next base: position 9,839 of record JAHJJF010000151.1, on the reverse strand, counting down.
GGCCTGCACCAAACCTGTTGTCTGGGTATATGCGCCGCCGGGCCAGGGCAAAACCTGGGCTGTTTGCAGTTATCTGAAAGAGCGTCGCATCAAGCCTCTCTGGTATCAGATCGATGAACGGGATAGTGATCCGGCCACCTTTATCAATTTCCTCAACCTTGCCGTCAGGCAGAGTGCTCCCCGTTATCGCAAGCAACTCCCTTGCTTGACACCGGAATACAACTTTGACCTGGCCACATTCAGCCGCAACTATTTTGAAGAGATTTACCAGGTTTTACCCAAAGGTTTTGTCATGGTCTTTGACAACTACCAGATCCTGGCGCCCGACGCACAGGTCCATGACATGTTGCGGGTCGCAGCCGAGATCCTGCCGGAAGAGGGGCGTATCATTTTTATCAGCCGTGAGCCTTCGACGCCTTCATTCGTGCGCCTCACAGCCGGGCAATCCTTGTCTTTTATCACAAATCATGACCTGGAATTCACCAGGGATGAAACCGAAGCGTTTTTATCTGCACGACATCCCCAAACCCTTACACCGGAAGACATCGATGCCATACAAGCAAAATATCACGGCTGGGTCGCCGGTATGGTTCTGCACTCTCGGTTTGATTTTGTAAGCGACATGAACAACAAAGTTCCTCATTCATCCCCTGAGGAGGTCTTTTCATTTCTGTCCGAGGAAGTTTTCAACCGTATGCCGAATCCCCAGAGGGACATCCTTCTCAAGTCGGCACTCCTGCCGGAGATGACCAGTGTTTCAGTGAACGCCCTTACCGGCGACGGACAGGCCGGCGACCTGATAAAGAAATTTCATAAAAATGGATATTTTACCACCCGCCATGATCCGGTCACCGCGATCTACCAGTTCCACCCGATGTTTCGAGAATTTCTTCTGGAAAAAGGAAAAGTTGCGTATCCCCGCGAACATATCCAGGACCTGCAGCGACAGGCGGCCGCCCTGCTCCTGGAGGATGGAATGGCTGAAGAGGCATCCCTTCTGCTGCAAGACGCCGAAGACTGGATCGGCCTGAGCGAATTCATCCTCGCCAACAGCCGACCCTACCTTGAACAGGGCCGTTTCCGGGCACTGCTTTCTCTTGTTGACGCCCTTCCACCTGCTCATCAAAAAGCCCCGTGGATTAACTACTGGGCCGGCACGGCACTGCTTTCGGTGGATCCACTGGCGGCCCGCCGTCGATTTAAAGAAGCATTGCATACATTTGAGAAAGAAAAGCTTGAGGATGGGATGTGCCTGAGTTGGGCCGGAATGATCGATTCCCATTTCTTCATATGGGATGACTTTGCGCCGCTGGATGACTGGAAGATCTGGATGGATGATTTTCTTGCCGGGAAACCGTCCATCTCCTCTCCGGAGATACTGGCCCGGGTGGCATTCGGTATGTTCGGCCTCCTGCTGTACCGTTCGCCGGGACACGCTGATATGCCCAAGTGGTCGGAACAGGTAGCAATGATCTGTAAAACCGCGCCCAATATCAACCACCGCTTTGCCATGGCCACCCAATATCTGATCTATCTCATATGGATGGGATCGTTTTCCGAGGCAACCATTTTTATCAATCACATGGTGCACGGTGCTGATCTCGACAAGGTCGAACCTTTCTATCTCCTGCCCTGGCTGCAAACCGAGGCCATGTTTTACTGGCTGAATGGAGATTTTGAGAAAAGTTCCGCCAGGGCGAATAAAGGGTTGGCATTGGCGGATAAATCCGGCATTCACATCTTTGATTTTGTTCTGCGGGCTCAGAACTGCTATCTTACCCTGGAATCAGCCGACCCGGAAGAACGGTGCCGAGCCTTGGCCAAATTATCTGCGGTGAAAGATCTATTCGGTAAACTCAACCAAGGGCACTTCAACTTCGTGGCGGCACTTTATGCCCTTGCCGATAATGAAGAAGAACGCGCTCTGATCCATATGAAAAAGTCACTGGACTTTGCCATCGAACGAGGTGGGGTCTTTCCTGAAGGGCTCAGCACCATTGGCATGGGAGCGGTTTTGATTGAACTGGCACGATATGATGAAGCTGAGCAATATTTCAACCGGGCCGGTGAAATAGCAGCACATATCAAGAGTCTTTACCTCGATTATTCCCGGCATCTTGGCCTGGCGGAACTGGCCTTTGTACAAGGGCTGAAAAAGAAGGGTTTGAAATTTCTGGCCCAAGGACTGGCCATCGGCAGAGCCAAAGAGATCTACAATCTTGACTGGTGGCGTCCCCAAACCATGAACAATCTCCTGATCACGGCCCTGGAAAACGACCTGGAAACAGCGCATGTCCGGAAGATGATCCGCAAACGAAAGGTAGTGCCGAAAAGTCCGCCTCTGCATTTGACGAACTGGCCGTGGGAGGTCAGAATCTACACCCTGGGCCGTTTCAGCATTGTGGTGGAAGACAGATCGCTTCGCTTAAACGTTAAGACGGGTAAAAAAACCCTTGAACTGCTGATGGCCATGATCGCCTTTGGCGGACGCGCGGTGCCCGAGGAAAAACTTGCCGATTGTTTGTGGCCCGACGCCGACGGCGACGCAGCCCACAGCTCATTCACCACGACGCTGTCGCGGTTGCGAAAAATTATTCCCGGCGACATCCTGGTGATGAACCACGGCAAACTGACCATTGATGACCGGCGTTGCTGGGTCGATACCTGGGCGCTGGAAAGAAATCTCGGCGAGGTGGAAAAGCTGCTTGCCGGCCCGACGGATTCTAGAAATGCGGCATTTGAACAGATACAACAATCACTTTCTCTCTACAAAGGGCCCTTTCTGGTCAACGATGCACAGGCAGGGTGGGCTATCGGGCCGCGGGAGAGGTTGCACCTTAAAGTGCTGCGGACGATAGAGCGCCTTATGGCCATTTTCAAGCAGAGCGGTGATTGTCTGGCATTGACTCCGCTCTATGAAAAAGCCCTGGAGCTTGATCCGCTCACCGAAGAATATTACCAGGGGTTAATGGAATGCTACGTTTCACTTGGCGACTCCTCCCGTGCCCTTGCCGTGTATACCAGGTGTTGCGAGCAGTTATCCGATGCCTTTGGCATTGAACCCTCGGCAAAGACCCAATCACTCCGCCAACGCATCGTTTCCAGGTAAAAGCCTGAAAACAACACTGGCGATATTTTCAAAAACACTCATGCATGCCGGGCTTTGGGTCTGGCATGCTGATCTATAGCCCAAACGCCTTTCACTGTGTTTCCCCGTCTTCCTGATTTATCCCCTGAAAACTTCCTGTCATTACAGCCAGTCATTATCCCCCTGCAATTTTTTTTTAAAAGTGTGACCTGTTTGTGACTCGCCGGTGAGTAAATTCACCAGTATGAAAGATTCTCCATGCTCATCAGGCACCAAGCTCCTGGAAAGTTATCTTGTTCGCATCTACAGGCGGAACAGAAAGCAGTTGCCTGACGCTCAAACGGAAATCCTCGGGACTGTTGAATATGCAGAAAGCGGCGAGCGGGTTTCGTTTACGGACCCGGACGAACTCTGGAATATTTTGACCAAGGAAAAAATTGGCTCACGTCAAGGCGGCAGAAGATGAGTCGTCCAAGAGAGAAACAAAAGCAGCAGCTTCGATAATAATCAAAAAAAGTGGGCCCCCGGCCCAGGTTGAATAAGACGAAAGGCGAAATACTGCCAGATTATAAACGAAAAACAAGCTTAAGAATGAGGTGAATGTATGGCTCAAAAAATTATTATTCAGCTTATGTGTATGTTTCTGTGGGCGGGTTTTGCCAGTGCCGTAGATCTTCCGAAGACAGGCCAGACGACCTGCCGGGATAACTTCGGTACGATTAACTGTACAAACACCGGTCAGGATGGCGACACCCAGGCGGGACTCGCCTGGCCCGATCCAAGGTTTACCGACAATGGTGACGGCACCTTAACCGACAATCTCACCGGACTCATCTGGCTTCAGAATGCAAACTGTTTCGGATATTTAAATTTTCCGGATGCTTTAACCTATGCTAATTCTGTTTTACAAAACAACGTATGCGGACTGACGGATGGTTCAGCCTTAGGCGACTGGCGGCTTCCCAATATAAATGAGCTGCGAAGCCTGATAAACTCTGGGGACAATACAGTTACCTGGTTGAATACCCAGGGGTTCATTAATGTGCAGGATGTAGATTATGTTACCTCCACTACTTATGCCTATGATACTACAAAGGTTTGGCGTGTGGAACTAAGTAGCGATTACACCTTGACCTATAATAAAGTCAGCGGGGGCTTTAATTTCCTGGCAGTACGTGGCACTTCAACCGGGCCAGCCCAAGTGTTGCGCACCGGACAGTCGACCAGTTACTTGACCGGTGATGATGGAGATTTCCAGGCAGGGGCGGTCTTACCGTCCCCTCGGTTTAGCGACAACGGCGATGGCACAGTCACCGACAATATCACAACTCTCATCTGGCTCAAAAATGCAGAATGTTTCGGAAAACAAGGCTGGTATGACGCTCTGGCAGATGCCAACAGTCTGGCAGACGGCCTCTGTGGCTTAACCGACGGTTCAGCTGCTGGTGAATGGCATCTCCCCAATCGGGTGGAGATGCGCAGCCTGATCGACTATTCGCAATCATTGCCGGCGTTGACGCCCGGACATTCTTTTGTAAATCTTCCATCTGTAAATAGCGTGTATTGGACTTCTACTAATTATGGTACGGACACAGCCTGGTATATTTCTATGGGCGATGGCGGACTAGCAACTACTTCAAAACTCAAGGTTTTCCCGGATGGTTGGTACGCCTGGCCGGTAAAAGGCGGCGGCGTTGTAACTCCTGTGCCGGATATAACCGTCACCGATTCAGCCGCACCAGCAACGGACCTTGATGTCGTTTTCGGAGATGTAACCCTAAACACCTCATCAGACCAGACAGTCACCATCACCAATGACGGCAGCGCCGATCTTGTCATAGGCCTCATTGCCCAGGCGAACCCGGTGGCAGGTGCGTTCAGCATTCTCAACGATACCTGTTCATCACAGACCCTGAATCCGGATGCAAGCTGCACATTCACCGTTCGTTTTACTCCGGACGCGGTCGATGCATTTGTGGAAAGTTTCGACATCCCCTCCAATGACGTGGACGAAAACCCGGTCACCATGGTGCTGCACGGCAACGGAATCGGTACACCCGCTCCTGATATCACCCTTGATGTTCTACAGATTCCCTTTGGCTCTGTCACCGAAAATACAACCGTCGATCAGGTTGTCACCGTCACCAACAACGGCAATGCCGATCTCGTGCTCGGCACAGTCGGGGCCAGCGACACTCTTGCCGCGCCTTACAGCATCATTAATGACAATTGTTCGGCTCAAACCCTGACGCCGACGGCAAATTGCACCCTCACGGTCCGCTTCGCCCCTCTGGGAATCGGCAGCTTCAATGACAGCTTCGATGTTCCCTCCAACGACCCGGACGAAAACCCGGTAACAGTGAACGTAAGCGGCACCGGCGCTGCCACACCGGTTGCGGATATCGCGGTCAGTGATTCCGTGACCCCGGCTGATGACCACATAATACCCTTTGCTGATCTTACGGTTGGAGTCTCAGGCGAACAGACGGTGACCATCGAAAACCTCGGCAGCGCTGATCTTGTAATCGGCCAGATCGCCCAGAATAATCCCCTGGCAGCGCCATTTACAATTATTAATGATAACTGCTCAACGCAAACCATTGCGCCGTCGGCAAGTTGTACGTTCACAGTCCGCTTTGCTCCCATAGCTGCGGAAGCTTTCAGCGACAGTCTTGATATTCCTTCCAATGACCCGGACGAAAATCCGGTAACAATAAACGTCAGCGGCACCGGCCTTTCGGCGGCAACAAACAATCCACCTTCGGCGCCGCAGCTGCTTTCTCCGGCAAACGGCCAGCAAGGAGTGGCCACCACCCTGGTGACCCTGACATATCTTAAAGGCACTGATCCCGACGCTGATCCGTTGACCTATGAACTCTACCTTTGCACTGACAGCGATCCTTTTAATAACTGCCAGCCATATGTGAATCCGACAGCAGCGGTTGTCGCTCCAAAGATACCTGCTGGTCCTGGAAACGGCACTATGATGCTGTTTGCATTCACTCTGACCGTGCTTGGCGCCGCCCATTTCCTGCAGAGAAGAAAAGGCCTTGCAGTCGGCATGCTGTTGACCGCCGGGGTTCTTCTTGTCTCGTGTTCCGGCGGCAATCACGACCCAAACCAGGGCAGCTTTACTGCCAGCAACCTTGCCCCTGATACGACCTATTACTGGTCCGTGGCGGCAGACGACGGTAATGGCGGTCAAACACCAAGCGATACGCGCCATTTCACCACTGGAAATGAAGCGGAATAATCGATAAGCAAAGCATTATAAAAAGAGGAGCTGTCCCGGAAGTGAGGCAGCTCCTCTTTTTTGTGATTTCCTTAAAGCAAAAACCGGCAACCGTAAGCTTTCCTCGCAAAATAATTCTGTTACAACCACTCGAAAATACAGGGTAAAATTTGACGCCAATCAAAAAAATCACCCTGTGACCTGTTTGTGACCTTCCGGCAGTTATACATCTCAATAGGTTTTGTCCCTGGACTTGAAATCACCTGAAATCAATAAGGAATCCGACCGTTTTTCCGGGGTAACCATCAGTGCCGATGGACTGCCGCACACCGGCAAGACGGGTTGGATAAGCTGATTTATTTGAAATATATCACACCAACAAAAGGAGAAAACTATGACTTTCAGATGGATGTTTAAGACTTTTTGGATTTATGGACTGATATCGATTTTCCTGACAATGGTGTTGTCGGGCTGTGGCGGGGGCTCAGACGGCGGCGACTCCACCCCGGCAGCAGGGGAAATAACCGCTCTTCCCGAAGATGGGGCGTCTTCTGTCAGCGTACTTTCGGATATCAAAGTAACCTCCACCATAGAACTTGATCCTGCGACCATCGATGAAACCACGGTAACCCTGAAAATCCTCGGCAAGGCGCTTCCGATCCAGGGCGATGTTTCTTATGATGATGTCACCGATACGGTTATATTTTCCCCCTCAAAACCATTACGATACGATGTCAGCTACATCCTGAACATTGCGGGTGTTCGCTACCTGTCCGGCAGCGCCCTGGCTGATCTCGAAATCACTTTTCATACCTTTCACAATCCGGTTGATAAGATAATAAATTATGCAGCCGGCAGTATTTCGCAGTATACCGCATACACCTATAACGCCTCGGGACTTTTGACACAATATGCATACTACAACGGTCCCGGAGCAGACCTGGAATGGCTCACCGTTGACGACGATATAAGCGGTTACAGTGCATCTGCTTACGACGCGGACGGTAACAATACACAGAGGAACAGCTACAATGGACCCGGACCGGACGCCGTCTGGCATACTGATGATGATCAGATTTCAGACTATTATATTTACACTTATGACGCTGCCGGCAACATGACGCGCAGTTTGCAACATAACACTGCCGGCGCTGACGGCATCTGGTTTACCAATGATGATATTACCTATAATAGTACTAACATTTATGACGCTGCCGGTAATATGACGCACCTTGTGAATAATGGCCCCGGTGCCGATGGCATCTGGCTTAACGATGATGATATCGTAAACTCTTATAACATTTTCACCTTTGACACCCTCGGCAATAAAACCCGCAGTGCATATATCAACGATGCGGGCATCGACGGCATCTGGTTCAACGATGATGATTCTGTAGCAAATTATTCGGATTATTCCCACGACTCCTTTGGAAACACTCTTATGACCATAAGTTACGATGGGGCAGGCGGGGATGGCATCTGGTTTACGTCCGATGACCTGAAAATAAATCACGGCACAAATGTAATTGACTCCAATGGGAATATACTCGCCCAAACTGGATTCAATGGGCCAGGGACGGATGGGGTGTGGCAAACCGCAGACGACGACATATCGTCTTATACAAACAGAACCTACGATGCAGCCGGACAACTAACACAACTTGCTTCCTGCAATGACCCCGGAACGGACGGTGTCTGGCATACCGATGATGATCAGTTTTCGTTCTATAATACTTACACCTATGACGCCGCCGGCAATATAACCATCCTTGAAAGATTCGAAGATCCGGGTACTGATGGCGTATGGTTTACCGATGACGACCCCAAAAAATCAGATTACACTTATATAACGGATTTTTAGCGCCACGAAACAGGCTTAAAGACATCAGGTTTGACTGGCATGAGGCGTGAGAATGCCCACCAGTCAAGCCTGCCCAAAATGGAAATACACCGTAAAAAATTCTTAATGTGGAGTTTGTTGAACCCAGCCCTGCCAAAGTATTCTATCCCCATTCGGGGAGTCTTTTCAATACCCCGAATGGGGGTATAAGTGCCTTAACAGTGGCCTGTAGTACCTCAAAAGCATTATGCTTTTTGAAATTTCTTGTTCTTTTACATGATCCGCGCAGTAAGGAACTAAAAACGATTCAAGACGCTGAAACCGAATGCATGCACCAGATTACCGTATGTTCCGTCAAGAATTTCGTTATCGACTTTTCTGTCTTCATACAGACCGAGATTGTAGAAACCGTCCAATGTCCAGTTATTGAAAAATCGACCGAAACCAATGCTGATATTATGTGAATCTGCGTCCGGGTTGCCGGGATCCATGGTGTGTTCCGGCACCATTGTCGGGATATAGGCGTAACCGCCACGGAGGGAATACTTGTCATTCAAGCGATATTCAATGCCAAGCTTGAACTGCAGTGAATCCTCCCAGTCCAGAATGGTCGTTGAATCGACAAGACCTGCCGCAGGGACCTCATTGGCAATATCAAGATGGCTCTGATCAAAGCTTGACCATCGAACCAGTTCCACGTCCATTGCAAGAGTTAATTTTTTATTATGGATATAGGCTATGCCAAAGCCGTAGCTTTCAGGGAAATCTGATTCCGTCGACACATCGGTTGTATAGCCGGCGCCACCGAATGCCGACTGCAGTGCCGGAGCAATGCCGGTTACGGTGAGTTCGCCTTCAAACTTAACGTTAATGCTGCTGCGATAAGCCAGGCCAATGCGAAAATTATCAGGTGCAGACCAGAGAAGACCGAAGTTATATCCCCATCCTCCCCCATCCGCTTCAATATTGCTCAAACCGTCACCGGTACCGAAATCAATCATCCGACTTCCTTCCTTCCTGGCATACATGTAATCGAGACCAATAGCCAGAGAAGCTGTCGGGTGAAACTTCCAGGAAACGGTGGGATTAACCGCAACAGTGGCGATGCTTCCTTCGGTGGACAGATATCTGGTGAGCCCGGTATCGCTCCATTTTCTGCCGCCGATGCCAAAAGGAGAATACAGGCCGATTCCAAGAGTTATATCCTTGAATTCCGATTCCCTTGTATAATACAGGTGCGGCGGGAAAAAGAGCTGGAAATCGGTATCCTCCTGCTCCCCCGTATTGCTTTCATAACTTGACGAAGGCGCTATGGTTGTAAAACCGCCATAAAGATTGTTTCCTTCGATATAAGAAATTCCGGCGGGATTATGAAGGATGGCGGAAGGGTCGTCGGCAACCGCGATAAACGCCGTGCCCATGCCTGCCGCCTTGCTGCCATGCACCGGACCACCAGCCAAAGAAACAGTCGGCCATAATAAAAAGAAATATAAATAAATATGTTTTATCGGCATATTATGATCTCGGTATTGTTGAAAATTCATTATTGTTTGACTTCAAAAGTTTGTCAATTAAATATGCTGAATATGCAGTTAACTATGCGACAAACCCATATGTTGTAGTCAGTCACCCACCATCATTCGCCTTGGGATAGGATCGCAGTAGCCTGCTGTATTAGC
>JAHJJF010000150.1 GCA_018823135.1 Pseudomonadota bacterium | reverse complement strand
GGGATCAGCAATCTCATGGTGGGAAAAGAGTTGGGGAAATCCGCCGTCAACAATATGAACTACGGCCTGGAAAACACCATCGCCGACCAGGATGACATCTTAAAAGGCATCTCCGGTGATCTGGCGACCCTCAAAGCGCACAAGGCCATTGAAAATTATTTTACGGCCAAGATATTTGAAGACAGTGACGAAATGAGCAGCACCATCGGTGCACTGGAAGCCTTTTATATTCAGGTAAACAAAGCAAAACCCCAATACGCCAGAATCCAGCTCTCCACTACAAAAGGGAAAGGATTCTTACAGATAAACAACGGAACCAGAGTGGAAGATTACGACAGTTTCCAGGAAATTCTCGACCTTTCATCCCTTGTGAACGCCCCAAAAGGCGACTGGCCGGAACTGGTCATCAAGGCTGTGAACACCAAGGATCACGGCTGGACGATTCTTGCCGCAAGCCCTCTGGTTGTGGAAAATACCCTGGAGGGAATTCTCTGGCTCTATTTTCCAATAAAAGACCATCTTGAAAAAACAATCGCAAATTTTGCAAAATCCGGCATGACCTGCCTGCTGACCGACCCCACCGGGACGATTATTGCCAGTCCGAAAGATACCGACCCGGCAACGGTTCAGGCCCTTGCCAAGAATAAGCTTTCCGACTGGGAAGTTGTTCGAGGAAATGTCCAGGGCCTTGACTGGACCGTACATCTGGGAATCAAAAAATCAGCGCTCTATGCAGTATTGAAAAAACTGCAGGTTTCCATGGTGGCAGTTGCCGGAGCATCTCTGCTCGTTGCCCTGATTCTTCTCTGGCTGGTGATTAAAACCATCACCAACCCCATTCGCAAGGTAATCATGGGGCTTGATGAAAGCGCCCAACATGTTTCAGCAAGCTCCTCGGAGCTTGAGGCGGGGAGCCAGTCTCTTGCCGAAGGCGCTTCCGAACAGGCCTCAGCTCTTGAAGAAACCTCGGCCACCCTTGAAGAAGTTTCAGCCATGATCAAACAAAACGCCGAGAACTCAAACCAGGCAAATACCCTGACCGGCGAGGCCGCCACCCTGGCAGAAAAGGCCAATACTTCCATGTCCCAACTGACGGGATCCATGCAAAAAATCCTTGAAGCGAGCAATGAAACCAAAAAAATCGTCAAAACCATTGATGAGATTGCCTTTCAAACCAACCTGCTGGCGTTAAACGCAGCCGTTGAAGCGGCGCGCGCCGGCGAAGCAGGTGCGGGGTTTGCCGTGGTTGCCGATGAGGTAAGAAACCTTGCGATGCGGGCGGCTGAGGCCGCGAAGAATACCGCCGAACTCCTTGAACAAACCGGTTCCAGGGTTAAGGAAGGCTCGGATCTGGTCAACATCACATCTGGAGAGTTTCAACAGGTTTCCGAAAGCGCCAAAAAAGCAAGCGCCCTGGTGGGTGAAATATCAGCAGCCTCGGGAGAACAGGCAAAAGGCATTGAGCAGGTCACCGTAGCCATGTCAGAAATTGACAAGGTAACCCAGCAGACCGCGGCCAATGCCGAAGAAGCGGCAGCCTCGTCCCACGAAATTAAAGAACAGGCCGGGCGCTTAAGTGATTTTGTCAATCAACTTGCCGGCCTGGTTGAAAAAGACAGCGATTCCAGACAATGGCACGCCCAGGAGGAAGAAGGCGGCATTAAAGACATTGGGAAGGGGATCAGGAAACTCCTGTCCCGTTCGTAGGGTCTTATTGGGGATTACCCAAACCGGACCGATCTCAAAATTGCGAGAGATCATTCCGGGCACTGCTCGGCAACCGTTACGATTTAAAACGGCAATACCAGCTGTTGGAGTTAATGGTCTGCATTGAAATCAGCAGATTATCGCCGACAATCTCCCTTGCCAGAGGTGCCGGATTGCACCCGCCCTTAATGACATTGATCTTGTCTGATGCAAATTTCTGGCCGCAGTTGACACAGACCATGTAATCGCCTTCCTGAACATACCCTTTGCCGGACTCATAGCAGACATCGCAGGAATCAATTGCCGCCCGAAACACTCCGTCCGCAGTTTTCAGGACAAAGAAAGTCACCATGATCCCGCCATCAGCCCTGACCTTAAAATAATGCGCTTTGCCGTCATTGATCTTTGTAAGGGGTATTTCCACAAAACCCTTTTCAGGAGTGAGAGTGTTGCCGCCGCAGCCATGAAGCAACAACCCTGAAATCAGCCAAAAAAACGCCGTAATAATCAATCCGCTCACTTTATTTTTTCCTGTTGGATCAATTTTCACGAAGACGAACCTCCAGGCTTTTTTCCGGCCCGAACAACGACCGATTTCATTATGTGAGTTGCAAGGTCAAAAAATCAATCGGATACTGTGGATGGTTAGAATCCTGCGCCCATAATGCACCCGGCGTCGGAATGTCATCAATACGTTTTAAGCTGAAGTTCGATGGTAATCAGAATTACTTTTTCCTGCTCCCGAAATATTTATCATAAAGCTTCTGCCAGGACGATGAACTGGCACCGCAGGCTGACCCGCAACCACGACCACCGGAACATCCCGGGTCGGCACCATTATCTTCTGGCAATTGTGCCGAGGCAGAAGTCTCCTGAGCCACAGTCAATGGCCCGGAGTTTTCTATCCCGCTGATGGCACTGCTGAATACCGAGGCCGGATACCCCAGAGCGGTTATAGTGGCTGCTATTTCTGCACCGGAAAGAACTGCTTCATGGACAACCGCAACCCTGCCGGTCCCGAGATCTGCATTCATTCCAAGAAAACCATCAAGGCTTTCAAGCACCACTTGAATCCTGTTAAGACATGACCCGCAGGAAAGATTTTGCACATTCAGAAGGGTCCTGATCCTGTTTTCGGCATGCACTGATGAAGTCGCCATCACCAGCAGAAAAAGCAGTACAAAAAAAGGTAGTTTGTTGGTATGTGGCTTTTGCATTGTTTCACCTCAAAAGTCCAGCGGATTGAAATTCTATATTCTTGTGACCCGATTATTATATGAGCAAGGAATGTGCCATGGTCATTTAATCCATGAATCTTCCTCCACCGCCTGTTACCAGCCTTCTCATAAAAATTACCCCTATGGATTGATTGCTTTCCGGGCTGCCCCGAATGAAGAATATTCTTCACAGCATTAAAGAATATTCTTCACTCCATCCCCTGCTTGACGGATAGACATCCCTGCCCTTGACTGTTTCCGACAGCTTTACCGACCCGTAAAAAACAACTGCCTGAGGCCTGTTCAGCCGTTAACCAGTTGAAATCTTATGGAAACAGCTCAGGCCTTGACCCTTCAGGAGACTATCAGCTCCACTCTCTGGCATGCTCCTTGCTCTATTCTAGAAAAAAAGAAATTCTATGTACTTTTTCCGTAAAAAACATGTACCTTCAATTAACTGAAATAAACTTTACTGATGCCTGCAGGAAAAACGCGCTTAACCGTTTGGAATTAAGTGAAAATGATTGCTAAAAAGATTTTCATCCTGATAACTACCTGCCTTGCTTTCTTGCTTCAGCCGTACTCTGCCGTCTCTGAGGAGTTGCCGTCGGCCAACCGCGACGAAGCAATAATTGCCCAGAATCCGGCGCTGGCCGACCTTATTACTTACGCCTACAAAACAAATCCCACAGTGGACTCTTACCGGAAGGCATGGGAAGCCGAGGTTGAAAAATATCGTATTGATACCGCCTATCCTGATCCGCAACTCATGCTCACCTATTTCCCTGATCCCATTGAGACCCGACTTGGCCCCCAGGACTGGAACGCCCAGCTCTCCCAGGAAATCCCTTTTCCAGGACAACTCTCGGCAAAGGGCAATGTGATCGAGGCCGACATCCGGATTGCGCACCTCAACCTGGACAAGGCGGTCCGGGATCTCATTGCCCAGATCCGCGAATCGTATCATGAGTTGGTCTATATCCGCGCGGCAAAGGAAATCGCCGACAACAACTCTCGACTGATCAGCCATCTCAAAGATATCGGCGGGACGGATTACGCCAATAACCAGGCGGCATTATCGGACATCCTCAAGATTCAATCCCAGGAGGCGCAGCTGGGGTATGATGTTATTCTGCTGGATGAGCTCGAACAGACCGAATCAGCCCGGCTCAACGCCCTTCTGGATCGAGCCCCCGATGCGGTGATCGGCAGACTTGAGCCGCCGCCCATCAGCCCGATCCTGTTCACCCTTGATGAAATCAGCGCCCTTGCCGACGACAACCGTGAAGAACTGAAAATCTCCAAAGCCATGCTGGATAAGGCCGAGGCCGGAAAAACCCTCTCCACCTTCCAGAATCTGCCGAATTTCAAACTGGGTCTTTTCTATGCAGGAATCGGCGAACCGGAAGGAATGACCGTGACCGATGCAGGGCGCGATGCGGTGGGAATCCAGGCGGGCATATCCATCCCCCTCTGGTTCGGCAAAAGTCGCGGCAGATCCCTTAAAGCGCGGGCGGAAGTGGCCAGGGCCAGGGCGCTTCATAAAAATCAGCAGAATGATACCCATGTCCAGGTGCGCAACAGCTTTTTCCGGCTGAATAATTCCCTGCGCCTCGTAACTCTCTATCGGGATCAACTCATCCCCCAGGCTCTTCGTTCTGTTGAAATCTCCGAGACCTGGAACCGCCAGGGCAAAGGCACCTTTACCGATTATCTTGAAGCCCAGGCCACCTATTATAATTTTCAGCTTGCCCTGGCCAGGGCTTCGGCTGACTACGGCAAATACCTGGCCCAACTTGAAAAACTCACCGGCCGCAGCCTCACTGACAAGGCCAGAGAGTCAACACCATGACCGGCACCTATTCATCATATCTTCACCCCCTGCTCCTGGTAATTTTCTGTCTCGTGCCTTTGGAGGCCCGGGCGGGATACGGTGATTTCCAGAGGGAAATTGAGGAGTACGACCCTCCGGCACTGTACCATTCCAGTATTGAAAAATCAGCGCAAACCCCGGAAGCGACCCAGCCGGACACCGCCTTCAACGACGCGGTGCAACAGCTGCAAAAAATACAAAGCCAATGGCAGGAGGCGGTTAATTCTTTTGACGGCGACAACCTGTTTTATCGCCCGGACCGCGCCGACCTCCTGCGCCTGGCCAAGGCCCGGACAGACCCTGCCTTTACCGAAAGAATCATCGCCTCCCCCTTTTCATTACAGGAGATGGAGTTACTGGTGCTTCTGAGAAATCCTGCAATAAAAGCATCCTTCAACCAGCTCCTCGCCGCCATTGAGAAATACAGCCAGGTTACTGCGGTGGACGAAATCCTTAAACAATACGCAAGCTATGCAATAAACTCGGGCATCGGCCCTATGAAAAACAACCAGTCAGTCAAAATGAGCTTTCCCTTTCCGGGGGTGGTTGCCCTGAAAGGAGAAATTGTCAACCAGGACATTCTGGTGGAAAGCCTGAATCTGGAAATCACCAGGCGCAGCATGATCACCAGGATGAGAAAGGCCTTTTGGAATCTGGTCTTTAATCACCAGGCAGGTGAACTCCTCAAAGAAAAGGCCGAGATCACCGTACGCCTTGAAAAAATAACCGTCAGCAGCTATGAAACGGGCAAGGCGGAATTTACAGAACTCATCGATGCCAGGATAAAAAAAGAAATCATCGACCAGGAGCTGCTGACCATCCTTGAAGTTCAAAAAAACATTGAAACCGAAATCCGCGAGCTCCTTGATCTTCGCGCCGGCAGTGCAATCGCTGCCCCTCTTGCCACGCAGGAGATCAGGGAAACAGTCGCGATTGAGCCTCTTGTGCAAAGCGCCCTGGCCCGGAGACAGGAAATCGTCAAACTCAAGGCGATGATCGCCAAAATGGAAAAGATGCTGGAGATGGGCGAAACCATGACCCTGGCGCCTTTCACCCTCAATCTCTCCCTGTATGAAAACAATCCTGTCATGAAGACCGGCAGCCAGGCCAGCCAGGATGCCTTTCCGGTTAAAACCATGGCGGCGCAAGGGGCAGGATTGCCGGTGAACCCCTGGTTTGGCAGCAATGATTCCTATCTCAGGCAATTGCGCCTGGATCTTGCTGCCAATCGCCATACGCTGACAGACATCCAGGGCAAAACCAGAACGCTTGTCCGGAACAAATGGTCGGTTTTTGATCAGAATTTACGCGAATACAAGCTGTACGCCGAAAGCCTCACGGCTCTTTCCAGAGCCGCCCTTGACGTTGCCCAAAGCAGTTACCAGTCCGGCAAGATCCCCTTTGGAAAGATGGCAGCCAGCTATTTCAACTGGATCAGCACCAGACTCGCCTCGGAAAACAAAAGAAAAGACGCAAGCATAGCATTTGCCGAGCTTGAGGAAGCGGCAGGGAAGTCCATTCCCCTGAAAGAAAACCCTTCAGACATTACAACGGGCAAACAATCGGAAACCCCGGGAGAATAATATGACGGAAAAGCAGGCTCCTTCTAAATATAGCAGAATACAGATCATCATCGCCGTGGCCCTGGCTTTGTTCGTGGGGTATTCCACTGCGTATCTTGCCGGTTTCATAACCCGGGACACCTCCGAAAAAACCGCCTCAAAAGCAGGCAGTGATCAAGGCCATGAGCACGACACTGAATCCGAAATCAAACAACTCTATACCTGCGGCATGCACCCCTGGATTGTTTCTGAAGAACCGGGCCTGTGCCCCATCTGCAATATGGATCTCACCCCGATGAAAAGCACTTCTTCGGATGATGAAGGATCACAGGAGCGAAAAATCCTCTACTATCGCGCGCCGATGAACCCCATGGAAATTTACGACAAACCAGGAAAGAGCAACATGGGCATGGATCTGGTGCCGGTTTATGAGGACGAAGTTGTCAGCGGCGTCACGGTCAAAATCGACCCGGTAACCCAGCAGAATATGGGGATCCGCACCCAGCTGGTCAGGAAAGACATTCTGGCAAGGACTCTCCGGACATACGGACATATTACCTATGACGAAACCAAGACCAGCCAGATAAATCCAAAATTCTCCGGGTGGATCGAAAAGGTCCATGTGGGTTTCACCGGTCAGCAGGTTGAAAAAGGCCAGGCGCTTTTTGATGTCTATGCACCGGAACTGCTTACCGCCCAGGAAGAATACCTTGCGGCATATCAGATGCTGAGCGGTCTGCCCGGCACGGACAACCAGAGTCTCCTCAATTCGGCCCGCAAGCGCCTTTTGTACTTTGATGTGCCACTGGAACGCATCAAACAGATTGAACAGACCGGCAAGGTGGGAAAAACCGTCACGATCAGTTCTCCATACCGTGGCGTAGTGATCACCAATAATGCCGTTGCCGGCACCCTTATCAAACCCGGCGCGCCGGTATACGTAATAGCCGACCTCAAAGGCATCTGGGTGGAGGCACATATTTTCGAGTACGAACTCCCCTGGGTCAAGGTCGGCCAGGAAACAGAAATGACCCTGCCGTATCAGCCGGGCGAAATCTATCGCGGCAGCATCACTTACATTTATCCCTACCTGCAGAAAAAAACCAGGGACGTCGTACTGCGCCTTGAATTTGACAATCCCCAAAAGGTCCTTAAACCGGATATGTATGCGGATGTCCGCATCAAGGTCGGCACCATGGGCACCGGCCTGATCATCCCCTCGGAGGCGGTGATCCGCTCCGGAGAGCGGAATCTTGTCTTTGTCACCCGCGGCGACGGCAAATTCACCCCCCGCGATGTGACCCTGGGACTTGCCCTGGATAACGGCAATGTCCAGGTCCTCACCGGAGTTGCCGAAGGCGAAGAGGTTGTCACCTCCGGGCAGTTTCTGCTGGACTCCGAATCAAAGCTCAAGGAAGCGGTGGAAAAAATGCTTTCCGAAAAAATCGGTTCAAAACCTGCTGCAGAGAAACCGGATAAAGACGATTTCTTCAATGATATGCAATAAAATCTAGGACGCAATCGTGATAGAAAAAATAATCGAATGGTCGATCAATAACCGCCTGATGGTGATCCTTGCAACCTTCTTCGTCACCGTGGCCGGCGTTATTGCCATGCTCAACACCCCCCTTGACGCCATCCCGGATCTCTCCGACGTGCAGGTGATCATCTATACGGAATATCCAGGCCAGGCCCCACGGGTTGTGGAAGACCAGGTAACTTACCCGCTTACCACCGCCATGCTTTCCGTGCCTTTTGCCAAGGCGGTGCGGGGTTATTCGTTCTTCGGCATATCCTTTGTCTATATCATTTTTGAGGATGGCACCGACCTCTACTGGGCCCGATCAAGGGTGCTGGAATATCTGAATTTTGTCTCAGGCAGGCTTCCAGACGGGGTCAATCCCAGCCTTGGGCCGGATGCCACCGGCGTCGGCTGGGTCTTTGAGTACACCCTGAAGGACACCAGCGGCAAACAGGATCTGCAGACCCTGCGCAGTCTTCAGGACTGGTACCTGCGTTATGAACTCACCGCCGTACCCGGAGTTTCCGAGGTGGCAAGCATCGGCGGCTATGTGAAACAGTATCAGGTTGAGGTGGATCCGTCCAAACTCCTTGCCTATGACCTGTCCATCAGTAAAGTGAAAACTGCCCTTAAACGGTCAAATGCCGATGTCGGCGGCAAGCTCATGGAAATGGGGGAAACCGAATTCATGGTCCGCGGCCGCGGCTATATCTCCTCGCTGGCCGACATTGGAAATATAGCGGTGGGCATTGATACCAACGGCACGCCGGTGCTGATGAAAAACATTGCAGACATCCATCTGGGCCCTGAACTGCGGCGCGGCATTCTCGAATGGAACGGCGAAGGGGAATCGGTGGGCGGCATTGTTGTCATGCGATTCGGCGAAAACGCCCTTGAAGTCATAAAAAACGTCAAAAAGCGGCTCAAGGAACTTGAGAAGGGTCTGCCGGAAGGGGTGATAATCGAAACCGGCTATGACCGCTCCGGACTTATCCTGCGGGCAATCGACACCCTCAAAACCAAGCTTCTTGAAGAAATGATCGTCGTGGCGCTTATCTGTATTATTTTTCTGCTTCATTTCCGCTCTGCCTTTGTGGCGATTTTCACCCTGCCGGTGGGTATTCTCATGTCGTTTCTGGCGATGTATTTCCTCGGCATCAACGCCACAATCATGAGCCTTGGCGGCATTGCCATTGCCATCGGGGTCATGGTGGACGCCTCGGTTGTTCTTGTTGAAAACGCCCATAAGCATCTGGAAAAAGACCAGTGCGGCCGCAATCATGTGGAAACAATTATCCGCTCCGCAAAAGAAGTCGGCCCGGCATTATTCTACAGCCTGCTGATTATCACCGTGTCCTTCCTGCCGGTGTTCAGCCTGCAAGAGCAGTCCGGCCGTCTTTTCAAACCCCTGGCCTACACAAAAACCTTTGCCATGGCGGGCTCGGCGATTCTGGCGATAACCATCGTGCCGGTGCTCATGACCTTTTTTGTGAGAAACCGCACCCTGCCGAGAAATTTAAGCGAACGACAAAGAAAACTGACCTGGATTGGCGCCATTGCAGGCCCGCCGGGGCTTGTGATCCTCGGCGGCATATCCGGTCTTGCAATGCCGGACTGGAGCCTGTTTGCGGCATTCTTTGTCTCGGCCTTTGCCGCGATCTGCCTCTTCCCCCAGAAAATTCTTCCTGAGCATAAAAATCCGGTAAGCAATTTTTTTATCACCCTCTATGTGCCATTTATAAAACTTGTCCTCAAATGGCGCAAAACGACAATCCTCGTCGCGCTCCTCGTGGTGCTGCTCTCGTGGATCCCACTTGCGAAACTGGGCACGGAATTCATGCCGCCGCTGAATGAAGGCGACCTGCTCTATATGCCGACGACGCTGCCCGGCATCTCCATCACCAAGGCAAAGGAACTGCTCCAGCAGACCGACAAGATCATCCAGAGTTTTCCGGAAGTGAAAAGCACCCTTGGAAAAATCGGCCGCGCCGAAACTGCCACCGATCCCGCGCCGCTTTCAATGATTGAAACAATCATCACCTTGAGACCGCAGGTGGAGTATGAGCAAATTACCGTTGACCGGTTTTTTTCAGCCTGGCCAGGATGGCTCAAGGCCCCGCTGCAGCTCCTCTGGCCGGAGGTCAGAAATGGAAAAATTCTCCATGAATGGCGCAAAAAGCAAATCCACCGATTCTTTTCAAGCTGGCCGGAGTTGCTTAAAAAACCCTTCACCCTGGTCTGGGCTGAAGACCGTTACATCACCACTGATGAACTGGTGGATGATCTCAATGCGGCAATCCGTTTCCCGGGGCTTACCAATGCCTGGACAATGCCGATCAAAACCAGGATCGACATGCTTTCCACCGGTATAAAAACACCCGTGGGTATCAAGCTCATGGGGCCGGACCTGGAGACGCTATCGGATATCGGTGCCCGCATCGAGGCCATTGCCCGCGATATTCCCGGCACCCTCTCCGCCTATTCAGAGCGCGTCACCGGCGGCAATTATATCGATTTTGTGATAAACCGACCGGAGATCGCCCGTTACGGCCTGTCGGTGGCCGACGTGCAGGATGTGATCATGACGGCCATCGGCGGCATGAATGTCACCTATACCGTTGAAGGGCTTGAGCGTTATCCGGTGAATCTCCGGTATAACCGCGAGCTCAGAGACGATCTCGAACAACTCAAAAGGGTACTGGTTCCGACCCCCACCGGCGCCCATGTGCCGCTTATCCAGCTTACCGACCTTTATGTCCATAAAGGACCGGCAGCGATCAAGAGTGAAAACTCAAGGCAGACAGCATGGATCTATGTGGATCTCAAGGGAATTGATGTGGGCTCTTATGTCGCCCGGGCAAAAAAAATAATCGACAGCAAAATTCAACTTCCCCCGGGCTATTCGATGATCTGGTCCGGTCAATACGAATACATGGAAAAGGCGCGGAAAACCTTGAATGTCATCGTGCCGCTGACCCTGGCGATCATCTTCATCCTCCTCTTTATTCATTTTAAAAATATCATCGAAGCGGGAATCGTCATGATCAGCCTGCCTTTTGCACTGGTGGGCGGCATCTGGCTGCTGTATTTCCTGAATTACAATATTTCCGTTGCAGTGGTTGTCGGTTTCATTGCCCTGTCAGGGCTTGCTGCGGAAACCGGGGTGGTCATGCTGGTCTATCTCGATGAAGCCTATAAGCGCCGCAAGTCCCACGGCCAGATCAACAATTTCAATGATATCCATGAAGCAATTATTGAAGGCGCCGCTGAAAGGGTGCGGCCGAAACTGATGACCGTCTCCACCACCCTCATCGGTCTGCTGCCGGTTATGACCGGCACGGAAACCGGTTCGGAAGTCATGAAGCGAATCGCCTCCCCCATGGTGGGCGGACTGATCTCTTCCACCATCCTTACCCTGGTGATCATTCCGGCGATCTACGATATCTGGAAACGCCGGGAATTACAGAAAAACGGCGCGTCCAGTTCACCTTTGCCCCAGGAGGTTGATCATGAAAGAGATTAAGGCATATATCCGCACGCCGCGCACCGACGAGGTCCTTTCCGCCCTCCATGAGTCCGGGATCAACAATGCCACCCTCACCTGTGTTTTTGCAGTGGGCCCCAATATCGACGCCGATGATTCCACGGTGAACCTTGAATTCGGGCGGAGCGTCAACCGCATGGTAAAACTCGAGGTCATCTGTTCGGACCGCCAGGAGGCAATGATTGTCGAGACCATCAGAAAGGCGGCGCATACCGGCAAACCCGGCGACGGGATTATCTCGGTTGCCAACCTCAACCGGGTGGTGAAAATCAGGACTGCAGCTGAAAGCATTGAGGCGCTGTGATTGCGAACTGAAAGCCCGGCAATACCGGCATTTTCCGGTTTCAGACCGACATGAACCGCAGTGTCAATCGTCCGATGTATTGTTTGAGGACAATATCGAACACGGAACATCGAATATCGAAGCGATGTACTTTCTCAATTAATAAATCTTCCGCCCTTCAATATTCATTATTATCTGTTCGACATTCGATATTCAAAAAAATCAACCACTGGCTAAAACTATCCGCCTGAAAGGCGGAGGCTAAACCTTAAAATCAGACCAATTAACAATCCATTATTTCCTAAAGGAGACAACAATGAACAAATCAATCATCACCACACTTACCCTGATATTCTTTGCATTGGCAGGCCAGGTATCTGCCATGGAAATGGATCACAGCAAACACAATATGGCCCCCAGCGCCCAAGACACTATGGACCATAACAAACACGCCACCATGGACCACTCCCAGCATGTTGGTGAACTCATCGGCACCAGTGCACAGGATGGCTTCACCTTCACCTACCATGTGATCGACATGAAGGAAAAAATGGCCGGGATGAAAGACTCGGGCGCCCCTGCTGAGATGAAGTCCCACCATCTCATGGTGTATGTCACCGATGCGCACGGCAAGGCAATGGAATCCGCCAAGATCGGTTACCTGGTCACCTCTCCGAACGGCAGCATTCAGAAGGCGATGACCATGGGAATGGGCGGCGGATTTGGTGCAGATGTGGATTTCACGGCAAAAGGGAGCTATACGATCAAAACAAAGCTCATCGCCGATGACACAAAGCTCGTTAATGTTTTCAGCTATGAAGTGAAATAGAGGTACAGGCACAAAGGCTGAAGGCTGAAGGCTGAAGGCTGAAGGCTGAAGGCTGAAAATGAAAAAACAAAACAGCGGGATTGTCTATTTATTTTTTACGCCGCCATCAAAGACCGAATTTTTCCAGTCGATAGATAAGCACATGCCGGGGCATCTTTAATAATCTGGCGGCCTCCGATCTGTTGCCTGCCGCTTTATCAAGGGCTTTGCGGATCAATCCTTTTTCCACCTCTTCCAGGGAAAGGCCTTCATCCGGGATATCCGGAATCGTCAATCCGTTATTGACAACCGTCTGGAGATGCAGATCCCGGGCATCGATCACCTGCCCCTTTCTGAGGATAAAGCTTCTCTCGACGATATTCTGCAGTTCGCGGATATTGCCGGGCCAGTTATAATGCATCAGGGCGGCCATCGCTTCCCTGGTAAAAACAACGTCAGGCGGTGCACCGGCTTTTTTGAGAAAATGGTTGGCAAGGGAAGGGATATCCTCCTTTCGGTCGCGAAGGGGCGGAATATGCAAAGGGATAACCCCCAGGCGATAGTAGAGATCTTCACGGAATTCCCCTTTGCCAATCCCGGCAAGCAGATCTTTATTGGAAGCGGAAATTATCCTGACATCAACCTTTTCCGGGCGGTCCGAACCCACCGATTCAATGACCAGCTCCTGCACCGCCCGCAGAAGTTTCGCCTGCATGTCCATTTTCAACTCGCCGATCTCGTCGAGAAAAAGAGTCCCCCCGGAAGCGGTCTGAAACCGTCCTTTTCTGTTGGCCACGGCCCCGGTAAAAGCTCCCTTAACATGGCCGAACAATTCGCTTTCAATGAGGTTTTCCGGGATTGCCGCGCAATTCACCGCAACCATCGGCCCTTTTCTTCTGGGACTGTTCTGATGGATCAACCGGGCAAGAACCTCTTTGCCGGTGCCGGAATCGCCGCTGATCAGCACCGATGCCTCGCTGTTTGCCGCCCGGATGGCGGTGGACAGAAGCTCCGCCATGGCGGAATTTGCCGTATCCATGCCTTCTGTGCCGGTAAGCCGGTTGACCTCTTCGGCAAGCAGCCGATTCCGGGAACGAAGGGCGCCGAACTCCAGGGCTTTTCGGCAGGAAAGCCGCAGGGTATCGCGGTCAAAGGGTTTGGTGATGAAGTTAAAAGCGCCGTGCTGCATGGCGGAAACCGCCATTTCAATGGATCCGAAGGCAGTAATGACGATTACCGGCGTATCCGGAGAATCCTTTTTCACCTGCTCCAGAACATCAAGGCCGCTCATATCTCCAAGCTTGACATCGGTAATCAGCAGATCGGGAGAGGCGACTTTGAATTTGTCAAGGCCCTCTTTGCCGGAAGCAGCGGTGATCACCTTCAATCCGTCGGAAGTAAGATTATACTCCGTGACCCTTCTCAGGCTCTCATCGTCATCAATCAGCAATATCAGTTCAGCCATTGTATTTTCCGGGAGTTTGTTCTTTATGATGAATCTTAGGCATATCATGAAGTTACTACAGGACGTGATGATGAGTCAATCACGATGACATCCATATCCTCCCACAAAAAAAAGGGCCGGGGAAAACCCCGACCCTTTTTCATACAGATTTTAGAACTCAGATGACTTGAAAATTTTCTTGCCGCCGGCCACAAGATCATCAACAACCGAGGGATCAGCCAGGGTTGAGGTATCACCAAAAGCTGCCGCTTCAGACTCTCAAGCACACAATAATTACGGAATAGCCGATTTGAAGACCCATTTCTCAAGGGCGGCGAAGACGATTTCACGTTTGATGGGTTTACTGATATAGTCGTTCATTCCGACATCGATACATTTTTCCCGATCCCCTTTCATGGCGTGGGCAGTCATTGCAATAATCGGTATGGTATTGCCGGATTCCCGGATCTTTATTGTGGCTTCAAAGCCGTCCATCTGCGGCATTTGAACGTCCATAAAGATAAGGTCATAAGCTTCAGGTGCAGCAAAGAGTTTATCAACAGCCTCCTTGCCGTTATTGGCAACATCAACTTCATAGCCGGCTTTGGTAAGCATCATTTTCGCAAGTTTCTGATTGACCGCGTTGTCCTCAGCCAGAAGAATACGGACAGAGTGTTTTAAATCTTCGAGAACAGAATGCCGGGTAACCAGTTTAGCATGATCTCCGCCGACTCCAGAAATTCCTAACATTCTGCCAATCATCATAATAAGTTTCTCTTTGCGAACCGGCTTACTCAAATATCCATTGTATCCGGAGTCTTCGCATTTTCTGGCATCCATGAGTGAAGATAAAGCAATCAAAGGAACATCTTGTAAATATTGATCCTTTTGTTTTCTGATTTCTTTTGCTGCTTCATATCCACTCATTTCAGGCATCTGTATATCGCAGATACAGAGATCAAATGGATTTCCTGATTGTTGTTCCTTAATTAAGGTCGATACAACATCTTTGCCGTTGTCCAATGCAACCACCAGCATACCAATAAATTCCAATTTATGACGGAGAATTCTGAGGTTCGCATCATTGTCATCAACGATCAGAACCTTTTTACCTTTGAGAAGGGTGGGATTGTACCGAACAGTCTTTTTCTGTTCAGACTTTTTGAGCCACGCGGTAAAATGAAATTTACTCCCCTTATTGATTTCACTTTCAGCCCAAACGTCTCCATCCATGTTTGAGGATAATTTTTTACTTATCGTAAGCCCCAGGCCTGTACCGCCATACTTTCTGGTCGTAGAACCGTCTGCCTGTTGAAACGGACTGAAAATCCCTTCCAGCCGGTCATTCGGTATGCCGATTCCCGTATCCCGGATTGTAGTATGGATTTTCACCCGCTCACCATCATCCTCTTCAACATCCAAAGAAAGTTCAATCTCTCCCGCGTCGGTAAATTTTACCGCATTGCCCATCAGATTTGTGAGGATTTGCCGGAAGCGGGCAGGGTCTCCAAGGACAAATGATGAGAGATTGTCACCGACATGACAGAGAATTTCAACGGGTTTCAAACCTATCCTTGGATGAATGAGGTCACATACATCATAGGCCAGGAGTTCCGGGTCGAACTCAATTTCTTCAAATGACAGCTCTCCAGCTTCAACTTTAGAAAAATCAAGAATATCGTTAATTAATGACAGGAGGGCCTCGCCGCTGTTCTTAATGATTTTACAAAAATCAAACTGGCTCGAGTTTAGCTTTGTCTCAACCAGCATATCTGTAAAACCGATGATCGCGTTCATGGGAGTTCGAATCTCATGACTCATATTAGCGAGAAATTCGCTTTTTGCCCTGTTTGCCGTTTCCGCTTTAAGGGCCATTGCCTTATTACTTTCAGCGGCCAGTTCAAGTCTTTCGGCAAACATCTTCAATTCCTGTTCCGCAATAATGCGTTCCGTGATGTCTTGAGCCAGACAAACAACCCCCTGAACTTCTCCTTGAGGATTCCTCATTACCCTGCATGAAAAAAGCATGTGGATCTGTTTGTCATTTTTTGATTGGTAAATGACTTCTTCATTCTTGATCTCATCCTGTTGAAGAAGATAGCTGATCTGCGAGAGGTTTGATTCTTTAGCAATGATCAAATCAAAAGGCTTTCCAACGAGTTCTTCGGCGGTGTATCCCGTTATTATGGCAGTTGCATCATTGACGGTTTGGATTTTGCCGTCCCTTGAAACCACGATGAGGGTGTTGAGCATGGTGTTAATAATTTTATCAACATAATCGCGTGACACGGTTGTGCTTTTCAGCTCAAGGATCATCTGGTTGAATCGGTCAACAAGCATCCTGACTTCTCCGGTCGCATCGATTTCCACTGCAGCGGCTTCATCACCTTTTGATAATTTTGTAACAGCGGCAACCAGCGCTACGATCGGGTTGGTAAAATGTCTTGCAACGAAGAAGACAATAATAAAAATAACCGGGATTAAAAGCAGGGAGACGATGTAGAAGAATTTGAGAGTATTGTTGATATCTTGCAGCAGTAACTCTTCAGGGATGCAGACGCCGACACGGAGAAGCGGCTCACCGGGCTTGATAAAGAGATCCTGAAAGACAACCAGGCCCCGGTCTGTTTCAAGAACCATGAAGTCTTTCTGATGCGTCTCAGGAAGATAAGGGCGGGGGTCAAGCCGCATCATAGAAATGCGAGGTTCTTTAAGTACTTTATTATCAGAGGAAAACACCCAGAAGAGATTTTCACCAAAAGTATTTGTCTTGTCGAGCAGGTCATAAAAAGTGCTTAAATTGTATTCGGCGATTATGGCGCCGCCGAACATGCCGATATCAGGATCGATCTTGGTTATACCGATTGAAAAAACCGTGGCCCCATCCCTGATGTGCGGGGGGGTCAAATAAATATCCGTACCTTGCGATAATTCGAGTTCCCTGAAGAGGGCTGAATCGCTCAAATTACGGAAATCAGATAAACGCCCCTTCCTTGAAACACGAATTTTTTCCATCCCCATGTTGTCAACATAGGAAATGCTCTCAATACTTTTGACGTATTTGAGAAATTGCTGGAACAATCTTTCCACAGCCCTGGCGCTCACCTCGCGGGTGAAGGGGGCCGCCATGAGATATTCTTCAAGCAGAGGATTTTTTGACAACAGATTGAGGTCTTTGGTGAGGGGGTCTTTTATGGAATGTTCGAAATAATAAAATGTTTTGTTGAATTCATTCCTGATATTGTTTTTTGCGTGTTCTTCGATTGTCTTTTTATTGAAAAAATAAAAGACGAACGATAACGTGCCGATCAGGGAAATTACAACAATCGCGAAGGTTATGAGCAACCTGTGAAAAATGGATAAGCCCTGGCTTTTCTCTTCAGTCATTGAAAAAACCTATTTGAAGCTGTCCTGTTAGTTGATAATTTCTTCGATGCCCATATCTTCTGAAATGGAGATTCCAAGCATTTTCGCTCTTCTTTCGTTCACCATCAATTTGCCTCTCCGAGGCGTTCTGGGTGGGGTGGATGCCGGGTCCGCGCCGTTGGCCAGAATATCATTTGCCAAGACAACCGCTTCGTACCCTTGGTTATAACCTGAATCGTCAGCCGCGCATAGTATCCCCTGTTTGACGAATGGTCCAAGCCCGGCGGTCTCAGGGATGGTAATATGTTGAAGATACCATCTCATCACTTCATGATTGGGAACCAGGTCGCCGTTTTTATCTTTTAATCCCGAATATTGGGCGATAAAAAAGGCATCGACTCTCTGTTGAAGCTCCAGGGCTTTGTTCTTCCATTCCTCAAAGGAATTTGTGGCTACGGTTTCAACGAGCTCAAGAGATATTTTCCCTGAACGTAAGAGATGTTCGACAGCCTTGTAGTGTGATCTTCCGGAAGTAGTCGCATCGGATAACACGGCAATTCGTTTTATGGACGGCTTTATTCTCATGAGAAGAGCTATAGAGTCAACGTAATACCCGGATTGATACACGCCGGTGGCGTTATGGCCGGGTTTGTCCATGCTGTCGACGAGGCCGTACTTCAAAGGGGTGTTATTGAGCCCCCAGAAAACAACCGGCGTTTGCGTGTCGAGAAATTTTGTCCCGACAAACTGGGCGGCATTGTCATCTCCAAGAAAGATAAGGGCAGGATTGAACTCTTTTGCCGATTTATATGTTTCAAGTCCGATCATTTCCATTTCACCTTTGCTGCTTTTCCGCTTGGTGTCCATCCACAGCTTTTTGACAATACACCGTGACGTCTTGACCAGGTCATTATCTATGAATTCCTTGATCTGTGCTTCATTGTCAAAGTAGCCGAATTTCAGCATGGCATCACAAAAACCCTTATTCGTATCTTGCGACCATTCGTATCCCTTATGATAACTGTCAATAAATAAAATCTTCTTCTCTTGAGCCGAGGATTGAATCGCATTGAAAAAAACAAGGAATGCTGAAATCAGGATCGCAAGTAATTTATTTCTCATGATTATTCTCCGTATAATCAATTCCTTCCTATTCAATAAACTCTTCAATCCCCATTTTATCCGTGAGGGTGATCCCCAGTGCTTTGGCTCTCTGCTTATTGATCATCAATGCGCCGCGCTTTGGAGTACGAGGAGGAAACATCGCCGGGTCTGCGCCTTTTGCGAGAATATCATGAGCCATGACAACCGCCTCATATCCCTGGTTGTAGCCGCCGTCATCCGCTGCGCATAACATGCCCTGCTTGACAAATTGTCCCTGTACTGCGACTTCCGGAATTTTTATATTTGCCAGATACCACTGGGTCACTTCTCCGGCGGATACATGATTGCCGCTACCGTCCTTCAGCCCGGTATATTGCGCCAGAAAAAAGGCATCCACTTTATTCTGCAGATCAAGGGCTTTTTTCTTCCAGATTTCGAAATCGCCGACATCGACTGTTTCAACAAGTTCAAGGGGCAGTTCTCCCCGGTGGGCGAAATATTCAATTTTTTTCAGATGTGACCGGCCGGATGAAGTGTTGTCGGCCAAAATGGCAAACTTTTTCGCCTGCGGCTTGATCTTTTTCAAAAACTCCAGACCTTCCTTATAATAGCCTGTCTGGTATATTCCGGTAACGTTGTGGCCCGGTTTTTCCAAACTGTCAACCAGGCCATATTTGACCGGGGTATTATTCACCCCCCAGAAAACGATGGGAATCCTGCTGTCCAGGAACTGGGCGCCGATATACTGGGCGGCATTGTCATCGCCCAGCATGATAAGGTCGGGCTGGAACTCTTTTGCCATGTTTGTGAATTCAACGGTTATTCGAGCCTGTTCATCTTTTGTCTTGTTCCGTTTCGTGTCCATCCAGAGTTTTTTGATGATCGCGGCTGAGGTCTCGATGATGTCATCGCTGGTAAATTTACTGATCTGCTCTTTGTTGTCAAAATATCCGAAATTGAGAAAGCCTGCGCACAGCCCTTCATTGGTTTCCTGGGACCAGAGATACTCCCGGTGATAACTGCTGACAATCAGGATTTTCTTTTTTGGAATGGCGTAAGTGACTGATGAAAGGCAAAAAACGAACACAAGCAGGAACAGCAAAATTTTTGTTTTCATAGCTTCCCTCAATACATCCCTTTGATTTGCTCGGTTATTGACAGATCAAAACAACAAAACTTTCATCTTCTGGAACGTTAAGATATCAATAGAAATTTCCCCGAATGTTAACCCTTTCCTAGAATAGTTGATTAACCCGCTATTATCAAATATAAAAATGGCCCGCTGACTTAAAGCTTCGTGAAGTACCAGCGGACAAGAAATGTACTCTCTGAGTATGTATGTCACACAACAAATGAGTTCAAACCCATAAAAAAAGGCCGGGGCAGCCTAGCCGCCCCGGCCCAAAGAAAAGAAAGAGGATTATCCCGGATTATCAGATCATTTGAGAATTTTCTTGCTGCCGGCCACAAGATCATCAACAACCGAGGGATCCGCCAGGGTTGAGGTATCACCGAAATCCGCCGGATCAGTCTGCTTGGCCGAGATCTTTCGCAGGATACGGCGCATGATTTTGCCGCTTCGGGTTTTTGGTAATCCAGGGGCATACTGAATAAACTCCGGCGTGGCTATCGGTCCGATCTCGGCGCGCACATGCTTGCGCAACTCAGCCGTGAGTTCATCGTTAGCTTCAACCCCCGCCTTGAGACTGACGTAAGCATAGATCGTCTGCCCCTTGATTTCATGCGGCGCGCCGACAACAGCGGCTTCAGCCACCTTGGGGTGCGCAACCAGAGCGGATTCGATTTCCGCCGTTCCCAACCGATGCCCGGAAACATTAATGACATCGTCCAGACGTCCCATGATCCAGAAATAGCCGTCCTTGTCTTTACGGGCGCCGTCTTCCGGATCGTAAATGCCTGGGAATCTCTCGAAATAGGCCTTCTTGAAACGCTTTGGATCGCCGTAGACGCCGCGCAACATGCCGGGCCAGGGCTTTTTAATAACCAGACGTCCGCCCTCATCGATCTTGGCCGGTTTGCCATTTTCATCGACAATGGCGGCATCAATGCCCGGCAGCGGCCTGGTTGCTGAACCGGGCTTTAATGGTGTGGCATAGGGCAGCGCGGAAATCATGATACCGCCGGTCTCGGTCTGCCACCAGGTATCAACGATGGGCAGTTTCTTTTTGCCGATAAACTCATGGTACCACATCCAGGCCTCGGGGTTGATGGGTTCGCCAACCGAACCAAGGACGCGCAGAGAAGAAAGATCATGCTTCTTGGTCCACTGAGTGCCTTCACGCATCAGCGCACGGACAACGGTGGGGGCTGTATAGAAAATATTGATCTTGAATTTCTCGACAATCTGCCAGAACCGCGATGGGTCCGGATAGGAAGGCACGCCTTCGAACATCACCGAAGTAGCACCAAGAGCCAGAGGCCCGTAAAGAATATAGGTATGACCGGTGATCCAGCCGATATCGGCGGTACACCAGTAGACATCATTGTCCTTGAGATCGAACACCCACTGACAGGTATGGGCCGCATAGGTCAGATAACCGCCGGTGGTATGCACAACCCCCTTGGGCTTGCCGGTACTGCCGCTGGTGTAGAGGATAAAACTTATATCCTCGGCTCCCATGCTCACCGGTTTGCAGACATCGGTAATTCCCTCGGCGGCCATGTTTTCGTGCCACCAGGAGTCACGGCCTTTTTTCATTGGCACTTCATTGCCGGCCCGTTTGACGACGATACAGTCCTTTACTGTCGGGCAATCTTTCAGGGCATCATCGGCACTGGGTTTCAGAGGAATAGTTTTTCCGGCGCGGAGAACCGCATCCGAGGTAATAAGGACCTTTGCTTCACAATCCTGGATCCTGCTTTTTAAGCTCTGGGAACTGAACCCGGCAAATACGACGCTGTGGATGGCGCCGATTCGGGTGCAGGCCAAAAGGGAGATGGCAAGTTCAGGAATCATCGGCAGATACACCGCAACACGGTCGCCCTTTTTGATCCCCATCTTCTTAAGCACGTTGGCAAAACGGCACACCTGGGTGTGCAGCATCTGATAAGTATAGACCTTTACATCTTCATCCGGTTCACCCTGCCAGATGATCGCGGCTTTATTGCGGCGTCCGTCCGTAAGATGCCGGTCAAGGCAGTTTGTCGATATATTGAGTTTGCCGCCGGAAAACCACTTGATTGAAGGCTTAAGCAGATCAGCATCAAGAACCTTTGTCCATTTCTTGTCCCAGGTAATAAGTTCTTCAGTCCGGTCAGCCCAGTATCCTTCGGGATCCTTCATGGAGCGCTTATACTGCTTGTCGTACTCCTTCATGCTCTTCACCCAGGCCTGGTCCTGACCTTGCTTGGGTGGCTGAAACACCCTTTTCTCCGTAGAAAGACTGGTAATATTATTATCTTGTTTCTTACTCATAATTCCTCCACTCTCCTATAAGCTCGTTGAAATGGAAAACATTCACCTGTGCTACCCCCAGCACACTATTCCTAGTATGAGAGTTACTGCGCGCAGGTCAAGAAAAATTATTAATTTCTGATATCTTTCTCCCCGAACCTATCCGGGAAAAAACTGATGAATTCCTCAGCAGTACATTCCTGAGGACCAGTAACAGAAACGCGTGAAGGAGATCACGCGTTTCTGTTACTGAGGGTATTGGGGAGAATTGCGGTTAATGATCAATCCCAGCGCCGGCGCCGCGCGGAAAACGTATACTCTCTACGAGATCCTGGACATCCTGGGGAGGAGGTGGCGTAAACTGGGAGACCAGCATGGTAACCGCAAAATTTATAAGCATACCGACGGTACCGATACCTTCGGCGCTGATTCCTATAAACCATGGCGCAACGCCAAGGAACTTGAGCTGAATGATATAGAAGGCGGTAAACGAAATACCTGCCACCATACCGCAGATCGCTCCTTCCTTATTCGTCCGTTTGGAGAAAATACCCAGAACAATAATCGGGAAGAAGGAGGAAGCCGCAAGCCCGAATGCAAAGGCAACCACCTGGGCAACAAATCCCGGGGGATTGATACCGAAATAGCCTGCGATACATACTGCGATACCAATCATTACACGCCCGACCAGCAATCGCTGCTTCTCTGTAGCCTCGCGGTTGATCAGCCGGTAATACAGGTCATGGGCTATTGACGAGGAAATAACCAGCAACAGGCCTGATGCAGTGGAAAGCGCCGCAGCAAGTCCACCGGCGGCAACCAGAGCAATAACCCAGGGCGGAAGATTGGCGATTTCCGGATTGGCGAGAACCATGATGTCCCGGTCAATGTAGAGTTCATTTTCTTTGTCAGTGGGTGTATTGGAAAGCAGTCCTTGACCAAGGGCGCCTTTTTCACCGGTAAAACTGGGTTTGCCGGCAAAAGGATCTCCTGGTCGATAATTAATGACACCGTCATCATTTTTGTCCACCCAGGCGATCAAACCGGTAGTTTCCCAGTTTTTGAACCAGGATGGCGCTTCGGTGTATGCCTTGTCATTAATGGTGTTAATCATGTTGTAGCGGGCAAAAGAAGCAACGGCAGGCGCCGTGGTGTAGAGAATTGCGATAAACAGCAGGGCAAAACCAGCGCTCAAACGGGCGCCGCGGACGTTGGGAACGGTGTAGAAACGGACGATAACATGGGGAAGACCGGCCGTACCAACCATCAACGCGAAGGTGATGCAGAAAACGTCGATCATCGACTTGTTCCCGGCACCAAAAGGTTTGGTGTATTCCGCAAACCCCAGGTCGGTGTTGAGGGCATTGAGAGTATCGAGGAGATACTTACCGGTATCAACCCCGCCTTCGATCATTCCACCGAAGCCGAGCTGCGGAATGGGGTTGCCGGTAATCTGCAGAGAAATTGCCACCGCAGGAATAATATAGGCAAAGATCAAAACGCAGTACTGTGCAACCTGCGTATAGGTGATGCCCTTCATACCGCCAAGACCGGCGTAGAAGAATACAATTCCCATACCGATGAGAACTCCGGTATTGACGTCAACCTCAAGAAAACGGCTGAAAACGATGCCGACGCCGCGCATCTGACCGGCAACGTATGTAAAGGAAACAAATATCGCACAGATAAGCGCAACAACCCTGGCGACATCGGAATAATACCGGTCGCCGACAAAGTCAGGCACGGTGTATTTTCCGAATTTACGAAGATACGGTGCAAGCAGAAGGGCCAGCAACACATAACCGCCGGTCCAGCCCATGAGATAAATACAACCGGTGTATCCCATAAACGAGATAAGACCGGCCATCGAAATAAATGACGCGGCGCTCATCCAGTCAGCGGCAGTCGCCATACCGTTGGCCAAGGGAGAAACACCCGCTCCCGCGACATAAAAACCCTTTGTGGTGTTTACCCTGGATATCCAGGCAATGGTGAGATATAAACCGAAAGAAAGACCTACCATTATGTAGGTCCAGGCCAATATAGACATACCCTCTCT
This sequence comes from Pseudomonadota bacterium, assembly GCA_018823135.1. Taxonomy (NCBI): domain Bacteria; kingdom Pseudomonadati; phylum Pseudomonadota; species Pseudomonadota bacterium. Next base: position 715 of record JAHJJF010000150.1, on the reverse strand, counting down.
CCTTGTTAAATAATGTTAAACTATGACAGACTGTTGATTAGTCTGTCGTACCGTTTCAGATGGCTAAGCTAAAAGTTCGATATACACGGAGTCATTGGTGTCGCGAAAGCGGAGGCATACAGCGAGTATGTTGAGCATTTCGCGATCCGATACGACACAGGAGATCGGACTTTTCACGACGCCATCAACGATGATTGTTCGCATCGGGGAAAAATCGCCTTACTCATGGACATCAAATTCTTCATCCAGTTTCTGCATTGCGAAGTAATAGACAAAGATCAAAACCACAAATACGTAAATCGATCCCTGCTGTGCGAACCAGAACCCGAGAGGGAAGCCGCCGATTCTGATGGTGTTCAGCTGTTCAACAAAGAGAATGCCGCAACCATAGGAAACAATCGCCCATATTGTCAGCAGAATCGCCATCAGCTTAAGATTTCTGCTCCAGTACTGCTTTAAATCCTTGCCCATAAGTAGCCCCCTTTACGCACTAAGATTAATAAAAAAATTCCTACCTTTCGGGGAACGAGTCAAATCATGTCCCCATTGCACTAATACTTAAATACCACATTGTGGTATATGGATTTATAGCTTCCCAGTATAGTTTCCCGAGACAGACTTGGAAATCAGAGAAATTCTGATCTTTTCGTAAGAATAATTCTTACACGATTTTATTTCTGGAAACGTTCTAGCGTATTGGTGGTGTATTGCTTTT
>JAHJJF010000149.1 GCA_018823135.1 Pseudomonadota bacterium | reverse complement strand
GGAAGAACGGCTTAGATTGAGTGCTTATGTTTGTTAGACTGTAGATGTGTCTTTTATTGGTTTTATGATGACAGCGTTTTTTTTGATTAAGCTTCTAATTTCAGAGAATTTTTTTCCTATTTACTTCTTGTATTTATCTTCTTTATATTTTATTTTGTTATGAAAATGTAACAAGGGTAACTTGTTTGAAAGATAATAGAATCTGGAGGAGTTAAAATGCTGAATAGCCAAAAAGGTTTCACCCTCATCGAGTTGATTATGGTAATTGTTATTCTTGGCGTGCTTGCGGTTGTTGCCGTGCCCAAGTATCAGGATCTTTCAACCGAGGCGAAAGTCGCCGCTGCTAATGGAGTTTATGCCGCAGCCGAGGGGGCAGCCGCAATTAACTTTGCTACCAGACTGGTCAGTCCTTCTATGGCTACACCAATTACAACTGGTGCTTTGCTTATTGCAGCCATGGACGGCACACCGAAAGGATGGGCCCCTTCAGGTGCTACAATATCTGACTCCACTTCCACATATCATATTGGAATTACCACAGGTGAAGGCCCAGGCAATAAAGCAAAACTTGCAAAATCCGGTTTTTAATTGATATCGTTTAAAAGTTCTTTAAGCGCCAACTCACTTATTTTAATGAGTTGGCGCTTTTTTTTATTTCCACCCCCTCGGATACCAGAAAGCGGCGGATGACTTCGCTTTTCTCTTCATCCCCTCCTGCCTCAAGCATATAATATATTCTTTCCCATGCGTCATATTTTGCCGGATAATACGTAACAATTTTAAGATAAATGTCATAGGCTTGTTCCGGTCTTCCCGTCGCAATATAGAGATTGGCAAGCTCTTTATTGATCATGACCCAGGGGAAAATATCTTTCCGGGGGGTAGTGCGTAAGGCGTCTTTCAGATATTCTTCAGCTTTTTCATATTTTTTTTCCTCTTTCGCCAGCAGGGACATGATCATCAAACCGATATAATGCTGAGATTCATCGGGCATTCTGGTGAGGATGATCTCTGCAAGCTCTTCTGCCGCCGTAATCCTCCCCTGATCGATATAATTGAGTCCAACCCAGTAATAGGTGTCGGTGTGCGGGCCGAATTTATCAACCATGGTTTTGAAGGCGGTGAGCGATTCCGCATGCATTCCCTTGAAGTAGTAAGAGCAGCCGAGATTATAGAGGATATTTTTTGCTTCCTTGGGCGGCGCGGTTTTCAGCCCTTCTTCCAGAAGTGCAATTGCTTTATCAAAATTTCCCTGGTCCATTAAGTGGGCCGCCTGATTATTCAGCGCCCGTTCCTGGGTTGCGCCACGATTGACATCAGCGGCCCAGAGAATATCAGCACTTGCCCATTCGATATTTCTTTCAATAGTCCAGTAAGACCATACTGCAAGGACGAATAGAAAAACGACAGAGAGTCTGCGAATTGCTGCAGGCGGCAGAACCATGATGATGCCGCATATCAGGAAAACAGAAGACAGATAGATTCTATGGATAAAAGCAATTTCGAGACTCAGGAAGGTTGACTCCACGGCCAGGGTCAGAAAAAAGAACAGGATTGCAAACGAAAAATAAGGGAAACGGTGTCGGACTCTGAATGCAATTATCCAGGTTACGAGCATGGCGATAAGCCCGGTTATTGTGGTCAACGGCTGGAATAATCCCTTGGAAATCGGCACATCATAGGTGAGATGGAGGTGTGCAGGGAGCGGGAAAAAGAATAACCCCAGATAATGCCAGACTACCCGCCATTCGGTCATTACTCTTTCCCAGGGCGAAAAGTTCCTGTTGGGATATTGCAGTGACCAGTCTGGAAACTGCCATCCCATCAGAAAAAAAGAGACCGTTGCCGTAACGCTTACGGCCAGGAAAAGTATCAGTAAATGCCTGCCTGAAAATTGATACTTATAAAAAACAAAGCCAAGCAGCAGGATGGCAAAAGGCATGGTGATGGCAATTTCTTTGCTCGCCATGCCCAGGATAAAACACAGCAGGATCAGCGCAACAGCTCGAAAACGTGAAACCGCGCCGCTTTTATACAGGAGGAAACAATACAGTGCTGCCAGGTAAAAAAGAGTTGCCAGGGAAGTCATCCTCTGGACAATATAGGTGACGGCCTGGGTCTGTACCGGATTAACGGCCCAGAGGGCTGCGGACCAGAAGGCAAGATCCCTATGGTTCATTGAACCGTGGGCATCCTGTTGTGGGCTGTGGCTGGTTTTGAGTGACAGTAATAATGCTAAAAGGCTGTAGAGCAAAAGGGTGTTGGCGATATGAATGAGGATATTGACGACCCGGTAGCCGATAACGTTGAGATCATCAATAAGAAAATTTGCGGCAAAACTGAGCATTGCCAACGGCCGGTTGCCGCTGATTTCGGAATGCAAGGCAGAAAATATTTCAGAAAGTTTTTCCGGATGGACTGCAGAGTTAAAAACGATATTTATATAATCATCAAAGATGAATCGTACGTTCAGGGATGGGTAGTAAATAATGATGATTAAAAAGGAGAGTACAACAAAGTGGATGTATCGCTGGATGAGCGAATTTGTAAACGTGAATTTCATTATCAACGCATGACATTCATCATGTTCCACATGGGCATGAAAATGGCGAGTGCGATGAATCCCACCATGACCCCCATGAAAAGAAGGAGTAAGGGTTCGATCAGTGTGGAAAGGTTTTTGATCGTATAGTCGGTCTCGATTTCATAATAATCAGCGACCTTGTCCATCATTGTATCAAGCTGGCCGGATTCCTCGCCCACTGCAACCATCTGGACCACCATGGCCGGCAGCAGAGGATGTTTATTCATTGCTTCATGCATATTCATCCCTTTTTCAACATTATCCGTAACATCTTCAATCATTCGAAAAAGAATGATGTTTTCCAGTGCTGTTGATGCCAGTTTCAGGGTTTTTATTATATCAATACCGCTCTTGGTCAGAACGGCAAAAACTCTGCAGAATCGGGACATGTATATCTTTATATAGAGGTTGCTGAAGACAGGCGTTTTGAGTATCAGGGTATCCCGGGCGATGATGAATCCCTCATAATTCAAGGCGATGCGGTATGAAACACCCATAAGTATGATGCTGCCGATGATTAAAAGATAATGGTTGGCAAACAGGCTGCTGATGGAAATAAGAATTTTGGTGGGAAGAGGCAGGGCAACCTTGGATTTGGCAAAGAGCAGGATAAATTTGGGAACAACAAAAGTCATCAGAAAGAAGACGGCGCCGAATAATGCAGATACTACTATCTTGGGATACCGCGTCGCGGATTTTATGCGTTCCCGGATGTCTTTTTCGTTTTCGTATAGAACGGCTAAATAGCTAAAAGAATTATCAAGATTGCCTGATTCTTCACCAATTTTGATGACGTTTTGAAACAACTGGTTAAATGCTTTGGGAAATCTTGAGAAAGAATTACTTAAACTTTCGCCTCCCTCGACATTCGCTGAAACATCTAGAATAATTTGCGCAAGTTGTGGATTGGTAATCTGCTTACCCATGATTTTCAAGGCCTGTAAAACCGTAACCCCGGCGCTGAGCATTGTTGAAATCTGCCGGCAGAAAAGGATTCGATCCTCAATGGTGATTCCCTGCAGGCGTTCCCGCAAAGTGGGTTTGCTTTGCTGGGCGGCGTCACTTCCGGCAATAATATGGATATCAACCGGGCTTAAACCCTGTTTGTGGAGCCATTGCTCAACCTCCATGGCTAATTCGGCAGTATGGGTGCCGTTGACAGCATTGCCCAAGGAGTTTATCGCTTCATATTGGAACAGGGGCATTTCGAATTAGTCCTTGGAGTCCATTGTGACGCGGAGAATTTCGTCCAGTGATGTCGTGCCGTTTAATACCTTGGCAAGTCCTGTCTCCCGAAGAGATTCAAAGCCTTCTTTGATGGCCTGACGATACAGTTCGTGGCTTGAAGCCTTAGTCATTATCAGGGCTTCAAGGTCTTTTGAAATCGGCAGAGTCTCGTAAATGCCAAGCCTGCCGCGGTAGCCGTTTTGTTCACACTTGTTGCAGCCTTTGGGACGATAGAAGACTCTGTTTTCCTGTATATCAATGCCAAGTTCTTCCTGGACCGCCACCGGAGCTATGAAAGATTCACGGCAATCCGGACAAAGTTTTCGTACCAGGCGCTGGGCAAGGACCATTCCAAGGGAGGAGGCGATGAGAAAGGGCGGAATGCGCATATCAATCAATCTGGTAATTGAGCCGCAGGCATCATTGGTATGCAGGGTTGAAAGAACCAGATGCCCTGTTAGAGCCGCCTGGATGGCGATTTCTGCAGTTTCTACATCACGGATCTCACCGATCATGACGATGTCCGGGTCCTGGCGCAATATAGACCGCAGTGATGTGTTAAATGTAAGATCGGCCTTGGGGTTTACCTGGACCTGGTTAACCCCTTCAAGTTCATATTCCACCGGATCTTCCACAGTAACAATGTTTTTTTCAACACTGTTCACATAGTGGAGTGCCGCATAAAGTGTGGTTGTTTTGCCGCTGCCGGTTGGCCCGGTCACCAGCATGATTTCGTGGGGATGATGAAGATGTCTTTCAAAGATTTCCTGTTGCACCGGTTCAAAGCCCAGGTCTTTCATGGCGATTTTGATCTTGGATTTGTCCAGGAGGCGCATGACGATTTTTTCGTACGGGTTTAAAGGCAGGGTGGATACACGGACATCGAAGGTTTTGCCTGAAACCGGAATTTCAAAGCGGCCGTCCTGAGGTTTCCGGCGTTCACCGATATCCTGATTCGAAAGTATTTTTATTCTCGATATGATGCTCGGATGCATTGAGAAAGGATATTCCCGGGCTTTTCTGAGAATGCCGTCGACCCGAAAACGCACCCGCATTTTGTCATCAGAAGGCTCAATATGGATATCACTCGCCTCTTCCCGCACTGCTTGAAGAAGAATATCGTTTACCGCCTTGACCGCTTCGGAGTCATCGCCCGCATCTTGATCAACGGCAGAGCCTTCTTCTTTATCAGAATAGAGCCGGTCAATGGCGGTTAGAATACGGGATTCAACTCCGACACAGGTAATCAGCCGTCCCTGGATAAATTTACTTACTTCATCGCTTGCAAAAATATTAAGCGGGTCGGCAAAGGCGACGAGAATCTCTCCAGGCCTTTTCCCGAGGGCGATTACCTTGTATTTTCGGGCAACCAGTTCCGGAATCAGTTTGACGATTTCCGGATCAACAACAATCTTTTCAAGGTCAACAAAGGGAATTTTAAGTTGTTTTGCCAGTGTTTCGGCGATGGCAATATCATTTACAAAACCGAGCTCCATCAGAGCCTGGCCAAGCTTAAGATTTTTTTCCCTGCCGTATTCCAATGATTGCTTGAGCTGGGTTGCAGAAATCAGACCACCATCTACGAGCATATCACCAAATCGTTTTTTTTCTACAGGAGCTGCCATATCGAGTTTAGATCTCCTTCAAAAAGATTCAAAGCCGTATTCAAAAAAATAAAGTTTGAAGATGTTAATGCCTCTCATGGCTCTTTGCAGAGTATTTCAGAAACCTGAAAATTGTTTTGATGACAGAACCCAGATAATTATCGCAACAAGAAGTGTTGCAGTGAGTATCCAGGGAAGTCTGCGAAGCCAGAAGGTTTTGTCGAAACGGTTCATATTGAGGGATTCAGCTGCTTCTTTAATGATTTTCGGATTGAACCCCTGACTCTGACAGGCATAGGCAACCAGAAGGCTGCGATTCATCAGTTTATTGATCAGACGCGGCACTCCGTGAGTAAAACGCCAGAGTGACCGGGTTGTTTTATTGTCTAAAACCAGGTCGCCACGACCGGCCTTATTCAAGCGGAAGTTGATATATTGAAACATCTCGGTTTTGGATAAAGGATTTAAGGTTTCCATCACCGTAACTCGTTGCAGAAGTTGCCTGAGGCTGGGTTTTTCTATTTTTTCGCGGAGTTCCGGTTGTCCAACGAGAAGAATTTGGAGCCATTTCTGCTTATCGGATTCAAAGTTGGAAAGCAGTCGTAACTGTTCAAGACTCTGCTCCGGCAGGTTCTGCGCTTCGTCAATAACCACGAGTAGCCGTTTTTCAGATCTGGATAACTCGTACAAATAGTCGTTCAGGACTGTGAGAAGGTAGTCCAGGCTATGTTTATTATTTATTTTTTTTTCTACACCAATGTCGGCAAGTATTGCCAGAAGAAGCTGTTTGGGAGTCAGATGGGGAGAGATAAGAAAAGCGGTTTCAAACTGATCAGTCATTTCGGACATGAGGAACCGCAGGAGCATGGTTTTGCCGGTGCCGACTTCACCGAGTATTATGATGAAACCTTCTCCCTGATGAAGACCAAAGCGGATCACTTCACTCAATGACGTATGATTTGAGGATGGAAAAAAGAAATCCCTGTCCGGTGTCAACCGAAAGGGATCTTCAGTGAAATCGAAAAAAGCGAGATGTTTCATCTGAGTTGTTGCTTCAATCGCTTGCATTTGTCTCTTCTTGTGCAGTCTCCCCGTCGTCGTTTACCTTCGAAGCAGATTCTTCATTTGATTTATCGGGAATAAGAGAATCATGGGGCTTTAACTCTTCCTTGTATGTTTCCGCCTTTATTTTCTTAGGTAAGCCGGCCTGCATGTTGACAATTGTTGGAGTAATAAAAACCAGGAGTTCGGATTTATCATGATTTTTCTCAGAATTTTTAAAGAGATTTCCAAGAAGAGGAATTCTTGAAAGTCCGGGAACACTGCCGTCCTGGTTGTCGGTTGTCTGGAGCAGGATTCCACCTATAACCACCGTAACCTTGTCTTCAAGGAAAAGGTTGGTGGTAATTTCCTGTTTGTTGATGAGTGGCTCGCCACCGGCGCTTGACTGGTCGACACTGTCATTGGTGACATTGACATCAAGGACAATATAGCTGTCTTTGATAATCTTTGGAGTAACTTTTAGGCTTAAATTCGCTTCCCGGAACGAAGTAGTTAACAGGTCACCTGACTGGACGACGTAAGGAACCTCTTTGCCCTGCTTGATTTCCGCTTCCTTGCCGTCAATTACCAGAATGCTTGGCGCCGAGAGGATCTGCAGCATATCTTTTTCCTGCAGGGCCAGTAAATCAATGTTGAGATTGAGATTGTCGCGGATAAAACCGATGGCAATATCCGATGAACTCGGGGTAACGGAAAGATCGACACCCGCCGAAAGAGGATTTCTGGTGCTGAGATTATCGTAGCCCCATTTAATTCCCAGTCTGCGTCGTGCTTCCTGGGTACTGGAAACTATTTTTGCTTCAATGTGCACCTGCGGCAGAGGCGTGTCGAGTTCCTTTAGAACCGCTTCTATTTTTCGGATATTGTCCTCTCGGTCCTTGACGAGAATGCAGTTGCCCCGGTTTGATGAAGTGATTGAGCCGTTTTTTCCTGATAATGGTTTCAGTTGCGGAATATATTCCGCCGCATTGCCGAAATTTGTGCACAGCGTCTCGTTGACGACATCTTTTTCGGTTTTCTCGAAATCGGCCAGTTTCTCAATGTAGACAACGTTGTCTTTTACAGTGTAATGGAGTTGTTTTGCCGTGATGATGACATGAAAAATGTCATGCATGGTCAAATTGTCCATGTCAATGGTGATTGTTCCATCGATATTATCAGCTACAAAAAAGTTTATTTCAGCCTGCCGGCCAATAGCCCGCAACAGGGAAGAGACCTTGAGATTTTCGCCGCGAATTGACGCCGGCCGGTCTTTGAGTTGGTCCAGGGGGGAGGCGGATACGGTTGAAGCAATCAGGACAGACAGGAAAATATTCAAAAATACAGCCTGTACAAGATATCTGTAAAACCAGCTGGAACCTATGCAAATAAAATTCGTTCTACATTGCATTGAAAAACCTCATGGGCATAAACCCTGCCCTTAACGTATGGTGTATTGTAATTATTAACATGGGCCATGGGTATCACAAGTATTTATTTGTTAATTGGATCCAGCATAAATACTTCAATTTTTTCCTGGAATTCAAGGGTGTGCTGCTGTCTGCCGCTGACAAGTGTAACTTCATTTTTGTTAATTGTTAACACATAAACATTACCGATGCTGTCTCCTTCCTTGACGGTGAGGTTGTTGATAATCGCCATGGGAGTTTGTTTATCCCAGATGATCCCGGTAAGATCGAGTCCCTTGAATGTGGTATCTTCCATGCCGACTTTCTCCTGAACTTTGAAGCGGTCGATCTGCATGGGAACCCAGTTAAAAGGGTCTCGGAGTTCTTCAGCTTTCTGCGCGAGTTGCGCCAGAGAGGGAAGCCGGTCATCGCGCAGGGTAAGTACCTGGAAAGTTTCTCCGCCGTAAGCTATGGGCGCAGCAATTAGGATTGCAGACAGTACAATCAATATTTTGGAAAATAACCGGCGCATACTGTTCAGATGATTTCCTTGAGGGTGATTCTGCTTACTGTAATTGAAAAACTGACCTTGGCCTGGTCATATTTATCTGAAACCGGCATACTTTCCAGATTAATATTGTTTATATCGCCGATTTCAGGCTGTTGTTCAATATACTGCAGATACGTATATATATCCCGGAAGTCTCCGGACCCCGTGAGGATTACCGGCTGGAATTCAAAGCCTGCCTCACTGACCGGATTGGAGAGTTCCATCTGGTTGAGCTTCCCTTCGAGATGGACGGGTGCAGAGGGGAGCAGGGTGAAAATAATATCGGAGAATCTTCTTGTATCACCGATTTTTTCCCAGTTTTCCCTGATGTAATCTTTTTGAAGTTTCAAAATGTTGATTTTCTCTTCAAGGGTCTTTTTGCTTTTACTTAACATTAAAAATTGAGAAGAGAATCCGGAATCAAGTGCGGCTGGCGCCCGCTGTATTGTCTCGTTTTTCTGGGCAATTTTTTGCTCGACTTTAATTTTCAGCGGGTCGAGAAGTAACGATGTGCCGCCATAAAAAAGAGTAAAGCAGACAATGATACCCAGAGTAATCTGTCTGAGTTCCACGCGGAATCTGGCATCATTTCTTACCAGATAAATTAATTTTTTTATCTGGTAAGGAGCTGCTTTTATGACGGAAATTAGTTTCATTGTTATCAATAAAAAATTCTAATGATCACTTAATTCAAAAAAGACATTAAAAGTAAATCGCTCTGTGTTGCTCTGGGGATTTTTGCCGATATCCTTTAAAATTGCATTACGAAAATAAGGCTGTGCATTGAGGCTGGTGATCAGACCCGGCAGATCTTTGTATTCAGCTGATGCCCCTGATATTTGTCCGGTTGTGCCATGGAGCAGAATTGTGTTGCATTTGATTGAAGCCGGGAGGGATCTGATGATTCCTCCCAGGACTTGTGTGTATAATTTTTTTTTACGCTTTGGTTCGGAGATCCTTTCGACAAGGAGGCGGAGCTGTTTTTCTTCATTGTTCAGTATCTTGATATCACTGACGAGTTTTTGTGACATTGCCTGCATCTGCTGGGCCTTGTTTATTTCGCTTTCTAATTTGGTGAGTTCTTTATCAATCGTCATGATCTTTTTTTCAAGGTGCAGTTTTTCCACATAAAAGAAAAGGACGAGGGCGCTGGCAACGCAAACCAGAACCAGCGGGGCGCTTTTTCTAATCTTTTCGTGCAGCGGGATCTGAGGGACTAAATTAATTCTATCCAGCATATTATGCATACCACCGGGTGCCGGCACCTGAGCAGATGGCGTTTAAAAGATTGGTTGAAACATCGGCACTTGCAAGATTTGTTTCCGGAAACTGCAAGATATCGGCGCCAAGGGATTCCATGATCGTTTCCTGTAAGTCATTCCAGCAATCGCCGGCCCCACCGACAACGATATGTTTGATGGCATCTCCTTTCTGGACCGTCCCGTAATAATCCCGCGTGCGCATGATTTCAAGGCTGATAGTCTGAAGATAATTATCCCATGCGTACCTGGTTTGTTGCTCTTCTGATAAAACAGGTTGGACTGTAAAGTCTATATTGGAGATAATTTCCGTTTCGGTCTCTTCAAGTGCAAGAGGATTTTCCTGGTTTAAGGATGAGCCGGTTTTGTCCTGTGTCTCGGCTGCATCACCAAACAAATTAAAACTATCAAGGAGATCATCTATAGCGTTCTGGGACAGGACGCCTTCATTCTTTACTTCAATTTCATTATCACCGATGATTTTTTCCCCTTCATCGGTGTAGACAACTTTTTTTGAAATGCCGGCGGTATCATTTTCTTTAATGAGTGTGTCATTAATGCTTATGTATGGTGTGTCCGGTCGCTTGGAAACGACTGTTCTGGTGAGTGTCAGCAGATTTTTTTCAAGTACGCCGATTGTGATATTATGGGACCAGAGTAGCGCACAGAGCGTTGTTTCGTTTTTGTTGAATAACTCATGCTTGTCTAGAAAGGCGAAGGCGGAAAAAATGTCGGCCTCGATATAGGTTATGCTGACTTGAAAATTATTAAATGTTTCGCGTAAATGATTGAAGAGCGAAACCGGCAGGAGATATACATTAAGATGCATTCGATCCTTGACTCGAAAATTAATCTGCCAGTCAAAGATATAATCTGAAAGGGGTTTATCAAGTGTTTTAGAAAGGTGATAGGGAAGGGTCTTGTCAATCGCCCCCTCCGGCATTGAAGGCAGGTATATGGAGCTTATTTCAAAGAAATGCAACGGTAAGGCAATGGATAATTCCCCTTTAATATCCGTGATATTTTCCAGGAGTTTGCTCAGTGTTTGTTTGTCCTTGAGAGATCCTTCCGCCCTGGATAGAATTTTCACACCAGGGACGCCGCCGGCAGACTTCAAAATCTCTGCAAGAATTGAAGTCGAGCTATCCCCGACAAGGGCGAGATGTCTTTTTTTTCTGAGGCTGAATCTCATTTCATCTTCTTTTTTGGCTTCTTACAATAATCAAAGG
>JAHJJF010000148.1 GCA_018823135.1 Pseudomonadota bacterium | reverse complement strand
TCGGTCCGGGGATTTTTTTTTCTCCGGGCTTCCAGATTTCGGACACTGTGTCCACAGAAAACGGAGGATTCATGCAAGAAAGGGAAAAGGTATTCACCAGGTTAACTTTGTTGATGATCAAGGATTGGGATGCTTTTCAAAAGGCGATGCGTCAGGCTTTGCTGTAAACTACAAAAATATACGTAAGTTGGAGTTCACATATGAAAACAATTGTATTGATTTTGATTCTGTCATTTCAGGTTACTCAGCTTTATGCAGCTGAGGATGGGGCGGGTAAACACGATGATTCAATCGCCACCATGGAAGAGGTGGTTGTCGCTGCAACCAAGACCAGAGAAAAACGTAAGGATATCGCCAATAGCGTAATCCTCAAGGACTCGGTTGATATTGCCGAATCCACCGCCAGAAGCCTTGGCGAACTGCTTGCAAACGAGCCGGGTGTTGATCTGCGGACCCGCGGGAATTACGGGGGTTCTCCCGAAGAAATCCATATCCGGGGGATGGGTGCGGAAGGCACTCAGGTTATGGTTAATGGCGTGAATATGAATTCGCCTTCCTACGGTTCTGCGGATATCAGTCATATCCCCTTGAACAGTATCGAGAAGATTGAGGTCATAAAAGGTCCCGGTTCTCTTCTTTACGGTTCAGGGGCCATGGGCGGCACTGTAAACATCATAACCAAGAGACCGAAACGGGAAGGAACAAGTCTGCTTGCCGGGATTGGTTACGGCACCCAGGATACCTATAGTATTTCAGCGGAGAACGGGATGTTTGCGGCCGGTGATTTCGGCTATTACCTGACGGCCAACCGCAAGGAAACAAAGGGCTTTCGGGATAACAGCGACCTTGAGCATAATGATCTTTCGTTGAATCTGATTCTGGATAAAGGCGACAAGCTCGATCTCAGTCTTTACGGTGATTATGTTGACCGTGAATATGGGCTTCCCGGGCCTAAACCCCCTGAAAATGCGGTGAGCACCATGGGTCTGTACAATAGTGAATCGGGTAACCTGCTTGATCGGGGCAGCGATGAAAACTATAAGTATGTCCTGCAGGCTAAAAGCCAGGTTGTCGACTGGCTGAACCTGGCAATGAAGACGGATTATGCCGTCCTGGACAGCTATAATTATTCCCGCTACAGCTATTCCGGGGCCGGGGCGATCACCTGGGTGACCAATACGATTTCAGGGGTTGAGGCCAATGCGGATATTACACCTTTTCCCTGGTTGGGGCTGCTTGCCGGGTCTGAATACAGAAATTTTGTATATGAGAACAATCAGCAGAATCTTGACAATACCGGAGCTGAGACCGGCAGCATGACTCAGGCAGAGCATGATCTGTTTACCAATGGCACTTTTGCGGAATTGCGACTGCGCCCCTTTGATTTTCTGAAAATGAATGCCGGCTACCGGCATGAAAAGAACTCGAAGTTCGGGTACGAGGATATCGCCAGATACGGACTGGTTGTCAATCCTCTTGAAAATACTGCTCTCAAGATGAATCATGGCAAGCATTTCAAAGCGCCGTCGATGAATGATCTTTTCTGGCCGGATGATGGTTCTTTCACCAAAGGCAACCCGGATCTCAAACCTGAAACCGGCTGGCATACTGATTTCACCGTTGAGCAGAGCGCTATGGATGATCGGCTGTTCGTGTCGATTTCCTATTTCAAGTGGAATATTAACGATAAGATCAACTGGGCTGAAGACCCGAATGAGCCCACGGGTTTCGGCTGGAATTACTGGACCCCGTCAAATATCGACAGTTACCAGGCAACCGGCTGGGAGATGAATGCCAATATCGGGCCTTATTACAATGTTTCACTGGATCTTAATCTTACTTTGCTGGATGCTGAAGAAGAGCGGGCGCCCGAGGCCTCAAGGCCGGCATTATACAAGGCGGATCGGCAGTTTAAGGGCAGTCTGAAATATTTTACCGATTTTGGACTGACTTCTGTGGTTACGGTGAATTATGTGGGGGCGCGGCCCGGTTATTATGCAAGTAATTTTGATATTACTCCGGAACTTGAACTTGACTCATACTGGACCATGGATCTGAAAATCGATCAGGTTGTTGCCGATCATTTGCGTATTTCGTTGATCGGGACTAATCTCTTTGATAGTGGGTACGACACCTATTATGCCTCCTTTACGGATGAATCGTGGGCAACGACCCGGCAACCCTATCCTGGTGCCGGGCGATCGCTGTTTTTGAGCGCCACCTACGAGTATTAGAAGTAAATCGGTATATACTGCGGGGGCAGAATTCTTTTTCTGCCTCCGAAACCAGAATCGAGGATCAATAGGATGTTTGAGATTTTTAAAAGCGGCGGACCGGTGATGTACCCGTTGTTGATATGTTCATTTCTCGTGCTGTTCGTGGTAATCGAGCGGATGATTTTCTGGGTGGGCATCGAGCTGCAGCGGGACCGGAAGCTTCTTGATGAAGTGCTCGAACTCTGTCGTCTGGGAGACTGGGATGGTGTGCGTCAGAAGATTAAAGGCTCAAAGGATTATGTGATCAGGATTCTGGTTGCCGGCATTGTGCACCGGGATTATTCCATGGGCAAGGCAATGGAATCCGCTGCGACCGATGAACTCAAGCGCATGCAGCGATACATGGGAATTCTTGATACGATGATCACCGTGGCGCCGCTCCTTGGCATCTTCGGCACCGTAATCGGCATAATCAACTCATTTGACATGCTCGGCACTGAAGGCATTGAGAATCCAAGAGCGGTTACCGCAGGCGTCGCCCAGGCGCTGATCACCACGGCAACCGGCCTGGGGATTGCGATTTTTTCCGTGTTCCCGTTTAATTATTTTAATTCAAGAATGGAAAAGGCCGCCCACACCATAGAAAAATACTCCACCAGCCTGGAAATCGTTTTTGAAAAACTCCGGGAGAAAAATGAGCGGTCCCTGGAGGAAGAATGAGACTTTCGATCCCGGTTCGCAGAAAAGCCCGAATAGAGATGCTGCCGCTCATCGATATTGTTTTTCTCCTCCTGGTGGTCTTTATCTACACCATGCTTTCAATGGCCGTGCATCGCGGTCTGCCGGTTGATCTTCCCAGTTCCACTGCGGCAATTCTTGAAAGAGACCTGATTCTTTCAGTAACCATCCAGGCGCCGGTTGCCGGCGAGGAGGCAAGGATTTTTGTTGATGAAACACCTGTACTGATCAGTGAACTCAGCAGATATTTGAAAATAAGAGCCGATGAAATGCGGATTTTACAGCCGGGAATTGAACCCGGCGTGTTGTTTTTTGCCGACAGCAGTATTGATTACCAACAGATTTTTACTGTGCTTGACCGGATTAATCAGGCCGGTTTGAGCCGGATTTCCATGCAGGCGGATGACAAGTAGACAATACCGGATAATAGCGGCATTGGCTGTTTCCTTCTGTGCCCATATATTCCTGTTTCAGGCGGAATTCAATTGGGCCGGGGAGGGCCGTCCTGATGCCATTGAACCCCGCAGGGTGACTATGACCCTTTCCTCGCGGCAGTCTGTCAGGCCACCGGGAAAAAAGACCGGGCCGGAATCGTTTTCTGAAATTCCTGCAGCCTTTGTTCCCCAACCCGCCCCCCACGCGCATCCTTTTCAGTCAGTACAAGGTGTTGATGTCACGGTACGGGAATTACCGCGGCCGATTATTCTGCCGCCCCAGGAGCTTTTTGCACAAAATGAGCTGCAGTTGGAAACGGATGAAGAACTCCTGATGGAGCCTGAAACCCTTGAGCCGCAGATAGACGAACCGGCACCGGTTCAAGGCGAGATTATTCAGCTTGCCAGGCCGCTGTACAAAAAGAATCCTCCGCCTAAATATCCGGCCTCGGCCAGGAGAAACAGGCAGGAGGGCACGGTGCTGCTTGAGGTTTTTGTAGATGATCAGGGAAGGGTTGAAGAATTGAGGATATACCGGACAAGTGAGCATCAGCCACTTGACCGAGCGGCGCTTGCGGCTGTGGAAAATTGGGAGTTTGAGCCTGGATTGAAAAACGGCAAGCCTGTTGCCATGTGGGTGCGGGTGCCTGTGAGGTTTGTATTGAAATAATTGTTCAAATCGTTTGAGTCGTTTGAACTTCGAAGGTTTTGTATGCAAAAGAATATTTTTTTGACAGTAATTATTATGTTTTCCATCCTTGCCTTATGCCCTCTGACTTTGGCTGCCACAGTTATAGACCAGGCAGGCAATCACATTGAGGTGCCCAGGGACCCTCAGCGGATTGTATCGCTTGCGCCCAGCATCACCGAGATGATTTTTGCTTTGGGCCAGGAAGACAAACTCAAAGGGGTTACCCGGTTCAGCGATTATCCGGCCGCAGCGAAAGATCTGCCCCGGGTCGGATCCTATATCCGTCTTGATATTGAACGCATCCTGGC
>JAHJJF010000147.1 GCA_018823135.1 Pseudomonadota bacterium | reverse complement strand
GATTTTTTTGACGGGGTGGGCGGCGGCGCAGATCCCGAAGCGCGCCTCAAAATCATGAAGGATTCTGCCATCGGCGTTTTCGGTGCGGTGGGATTGATTCTTCTCCTTCTTTTCAAGATAGTCTGCTTAACAGCCATACTCGCCCAGCTCACCCCGATGAAATATCTGCTGATCGCCGCCGTGCCTGCTCTTTGCCGATGGTCCATGGCATCCCTTGCCTGGAAAGCAACATATCCCCGAAGTAAAGGAACCGGCCATGCCTTTGTCGGCAAGGTCACAGGGAGTGATTTGATCCTGGGTGGGATTTTTCTGCTTCCGGCACTGGTCGTAGGAGTTTCAGCCTATGTGTTGTTTTTGTTCTCCCTGATGCCATCCGTCTGGCTGCGCCGTAAAAGCAAGGTGGCTCTGGGCGGGGTCACCGGGGATGTCCTTGGCGCATCGTGTGAGATGGGGGAGGCTGCAGGCTGGCTAGGGGCGTTACTTTGTCTCTTTTGGATTCTGTAGGGTAATTGTTTCAAAATAATCATTTGCCATTGCCGTTCGTGCGCCGTTCACTGCTTTAGTGGCAAATTCACCGCCTTGGGTGCTGGGTTCGGCTTCACCGAGGATGATGTCGACAACTTCGGAAGGTTTGATCCTTTCCGCATGGGTTGCCGGGCAATATCCCAGCTCACGATCTTTTACCCGCCTTAAAATCCCCTTGGTAACAAGTTCATCCATCGCCTGCTTAACATGGGGGTCGGGCAACATGAGTTGTTGCGCGATATCCGGAAGAAAGGTCAGTTTCCTGTTGTTGAAATCCCGCGCGGTTATGTCGATTATATTGAAAGCCAGGGCGAGTTTCTGGGCGGGATTGAGCGCCGCTTTTCCGGGGATGTACCGCCGCCAGATCTGGACCGCAAATGCCATTTCGGCGCCGAATAAAAAGACGATCCAGCCCGCATAAATCCAGAGCAGAAAGAGGGGCAGGGTGGCAAAAGAGCCGTATATGGCATTATATCGGGCAACGCCGATCTGCATTTTTACATAGAGGTTCTGGGTGAGAAACCAGCCCAGACCTCCGGTAATTCCGCCGATCATCGCCGGGAAGAGTTTTACTCTGGTATTCGGCAGGAAGCTGTAAAGAATCGTAAAAGTGAGAATCACCAGAGAGATCGGCAGGAAATTCATCAGCCGGGGCACGAGTTCTGCCAGGGGAACATAGGTCTTTAACAGCGCATGAAGCGCCGGGGTCTCAAGGGATGCTTCTATAAAAAAAGCCAGGTTTATGGTAAGGGGCAGCAGGATGATAAGGGCGAGATAATCGACAATCATTCTGCCGAGGGAGCGGGCGCTATGCGCCTGCCAGACATCATTCATTGCCTGCTCAATACTGTTGAGCATCATCGCCACGGCAATAACCAGGGTGAATACGCCAACCGCGCCGATGGTTGCAAAATTGGTGCGGTCGACATAATCGAAAATCTTGTCCACTGCATCATGGAGGTGGGCCTTCAGATTCTTGCCGCCGTTTTCATCTTCAGCAGCAAGGGACGCATCAGGGGTTTGGATAATGCTTGTGCCGCCTGGGTCCGCAGTGATCAACGAAGACTCGGAACCGCTGATCCGCTCGATGATAATATACGCCGAGTTCCGCATTTCATCGCCGGAGCCCAGTCCTTTGAGGATGGCGGTTCCCATTGCCAGCATGGGCACCAGGGAAAGGACCACGGTAAAGGTAAGCGAGCTTGCCCGCAGGCTGATCCGGTCTTTTTTACATTCATGGAAAATAATAATGTAAATTTTCAAAAGGGCGCGGAGAGTCCTTTTCCACAGGGGTTCGTCGGCTCCGGTTCGCAGCCAGATCCAGGTGGAGAGCCTGTCGAAAAGTTTGTCTGATTTTCCCGATTGATTTGTTTTTGTCATTTCAGTACAAGTAAGTGTTGGTCTGATATGTTCAGCCATAATAAGCGGTTCTCAAAGAAAAAGCAAAAATTGCTGATCTCTTGAAGAGGCTACAGTCATCAACGGGGCCTAATATTATAAACAAGCCAAAAGCGTAATACCTGTCGGCAACAAGTGTTATGATGCCGACAAAAAATGCTGTTATTGTCAAAGGTTGACAGGAGTGATGGCCGGCTTTACTGTATGACACTATTAAATTTATGAAGCATGGAGTTCAAATAAAATCTGGAAGCACGGCATCTCTGGCAAGGCTTCTTAATGAAATTATAAAAAATCTGGAGGATATGGGTTATGAAACAGTTATTAATGGGATTGTTGTTGGTTGCCGCAGGGCTTTCCGGTTGCGGCTATAATACGATTCAGTCCAACGATGAAGCGGTAATTGCTGCCTGGGGTGATGTTGAGGCATCCTATCAGCGGCGTGCGGATTTGATTCCCAATCTCGTGGAAGTAGTGAAAGGGTATGCAGCCCACGAAAAAGACACGTTAATTGCCGTGACCGAGGCGCGGGCGAAAGTCGGCAAGATGCAGCTTGGCAGCGATGTCTTGAATAATCCCAATGCCCTGGCGCAATTCCAGGAGGCGCAGGGAGGGCTGAGTTCGGCGCTGTCGCGTTTAATGGTGGTGGTCGAGCGTTATCCGGATCTCAAGGCAAATCAGAATTTTCTCGACCTGCAGCATCAGCTTGAGGGAACTGAAAACCGGATAAATGTGGCGCGGACCCGGTTTAATGACGCGGTGCGGATTTTTAATACATCGATCAGGACATTCCCCAATAATCTGACCAATAAGTTCATGCTGCAACTGCCCAGGCGCGAAGCATTCAAGGCCGATGCCGGAGCAGAGAAAGCCCCTTCAGTGAAATTCTAAGAGGCATCATGCAAAAAGAAAAACCCGTCATCTCCGGCAAGCAAAGTGGAACGGGGGCGCTGTTAGCCCCCCTGTTGCGCTGTTTCATGCCACTGCTCTTCATTGTATTGGCTCAGGCGTGTATGGCCGTTGCAGGTCATAGCGCTGAAATCCCCAATTATCAGGGCTATGTAAATGACTATGCCCAGATGCTCTCTCCAGCAGTGCGCGTCCAGCTTGAACGGGCGTTGCAATCCTTTGATCTGTCCGATTCCACCCAGATTGCAATCCTGACGATCAATTCGCTGGAAGGCGATCCCATTGAGGATTTCAGCATCAGGGCGGTTGATAAGTGGAAAATAGGCCAGAAGGGCAAGGATAACGGCATCTTGCTTCTGGTTGCAAAGCAGGATAAAAAAATCCGTATAGAGGTGGGCAGGGGGCTTGAGGGCGTGCTCACCGATCTGTTGAGCGGTCGGATCATCGATCAGGTGATATCACCGCGATTCAAGCAGGGGAAGTTTGATGACGGGATTGCCGCAGGAGTTGCCGCCCTTGTCCAGGCAACCCGGGGTGAGTTCAAGGGGGATAAGGCTTCACGTCTGGGGCATCAGCAGAGGCAGGAACCCTCGCCGTTGTTTAAGTTCCTGTTTTTCGGCCTGGTTGTTGTGGCTTTTTTCGGTTTCATCTCAAAGAAAACCGGCATGGCTGCCGGGGCAATTCTTTTTCCCCTTGCCATGATTTTCGGGTTGTTGCCGTTCAGTCTCCTGGCGCTGTTATTCTTTGTGCCGGCAGGGCTTGCAGGCGGGTTGTTTCTGCCCATTCTTCTTGAGGGCCTGATGCGGGGCGGCGGCGGGTTTTATCTTGGCGGCATGGGCGGCGGTTCCAGTCGCGGTGGTAGCAGTTTTGGCGGATTCGGCGGCGGCGGATTCGGCGGCGGCGGTGCCTCAGGAGGCTGGTAATATGAAGGCGGATAATTTTTTTACCCAACAGGAAAAAGACCGGATCAAGGCGGTTGTCGGGGATGTGGAAACCCGGACCTCCGGGGAAATCGCCGTGATGGTGGTGGATGCCAGCGATACCTATCCCGAGGCACGGATTCTTGCGGGAGTGGTGACCGGATCTTTGCTCTCCCTGGGGCTTGTTGATTATTTTTTTTCCGGATCGTTATGGTATTTTGTTTTTCTTGCCCTTGTTTTATCTCTGCTCTTCGGCTGGCTTGTAGAATATCTTCCCGCAGTAAAAAGGATTTTCACAGGGAAAGCCAGGATCGAAAACCAGGTGAGCGAGCAGGCGATCCAGGAATTTTTCCATAAAGGTCTGTATCAGACCAGGGACGATACCGGGGTGCTGTTTTTCATCTCGTTGTTTGAACGAAAGGTCTGGGTGCTGGCGGACAAGGGGATCTACCGGAAGATTGATCAGCAGACCCTGCAATCCTATGCCGATGAGGTTGCCAAGGGTATCAAATCCAACAAGGCCTGTGAGGCGCTCTGTAAAGAAATAACCAGCATCGGCAAAATCCTTGCCGAGCATTTTCCCATTAAGTCGGATGACACCAACGAACTTGATAATGCAGTGATTGTCGGGTAATCCGCTAACGGTTCTCATTACATGCAGAAACCCTCTTTTCGGCGGCATAACCCTTGCGATTGCCCAGAAACAGGGATTTCATCGTGAGGCGGCAGCTGTATCAGGGCGATGATTCTGCCTAAGCAAAGGTCCCTTTGTTTGTAAACTTTGTTAACACGTTTGTGTTTGGGCGGAATACCGGTCTTTGGGGAGTCTTATTCGGCGAAGCCGTATCGAAACACCCGGTTCTTGGCATCAAGATTTTCAAGTGATGAAAGCAGGTCTTTGTTGAGATAATCAATTTTGTCCATATGCTGCCTGGCGATTTCTTTCTGCTTTCTCAGCAGGTAGAGCATGTTATTGAGCTGTTCCCCCAACTCCTCGACAATTGTCGGGCAGGCTGCCTTATATACTTCACATTCCTTGCAACTATGATATTTATCGACAAATTGCCCCTGAACACTGCCGCCGCAGTATGTGCCGGAAACCTGCCAGCAGCGGACTCCTTCCTCCCCGATGATCGGGCATTGTTTCCTGGTGCATTCTTTTGTCTCCCAGCAATGAACAAGATGGGAGTTTTGGAAAATAGACACTGTCATCGGAGATGGCCTGGTCGAAGAGGGGCAGGATCTCGGCGCGAATCATTTGAAGAATGTCATTACAGGCTGAATTATCTTTATCCTCAGGCATCTCTTACTCCAAAATATTGGTGCGTTTGTCAGGGCTGCTTGAATTTATAGGGATGCACAATATATATAATCATGAGTAAAGTGGCAAGGCCAAGTCTGATGGCACTTCGCTTTCATATGTATTTGTCGTGTGAAATAAAGAGGTTGATGTGTTTTTTGGGATAAAGGAGGGGAGGTCTTTGAGCGGGTAGCTGATAATAAATTTCTACTGTGATTCTTGGCGATCCTTGTTCAGATATTCATCCCTCTCTTTTTTATATTCATCGTAATTTTGCTGTTCCTGGGGGATCGGTTCATCTGATGGATAGACCATTTGTTCCCGGCTTTTCAGTCCTTCATAGAGGCCCTCATACACCTGTTCTTTGGTGCATCCAGCCATGAACAATACAAGTAAACATATGAAGGATAGGTTGTTGCATTTCATAAATAATTGACCACTCGGGCCGTGTAAAAAGAGAAAGAAAAGAGAGAATTTGCAGTAATATTTCCGGTCAGGCATTACGGCTAAATTTATTCTTCATCAACAACCGGAATCTTGATCGTAAATGCGGTTCCTTCGCCGACGTTGCTGGTAACTGATATCTCGCCATGATGTTTTTGGATGATGTCATGGGAGATGCTTAAGCCCAGGCCGGTCCCTTCGCCTACCTTTTTGGTTGTAAAAAAAGGATCGAAAATTCTGTCCAGTTTTTCTTCCGGTATACCACTGCCGTTATCAGCAATGACAACTTTAATCCATCCATCCTCATGGCTTGTGCGGATGGATATTTCGCCCTTGACTTCAATTGCCTGGGCCGCGTTGACCAGAATGTTCATGAAAACCTGGTTCAATTGCGAGGGATGGCAGATGGTTTGAGGAAGTTCGCTGAAATCCTTTTTTACCTCTGTTTTGTATTTGAGTTCGTTCCAGATAACCTGAAGTGTATTCTCAATACACTCATTGATATCTTTTTTCTGGGTCTCAGCCTCGTCCACCCGGGAGAAATTCTTTAAGTTCTGGACAATTTCCTTGATACGGTTGGTTCCTTCCAGAGACTCATTCACCAGGTCATCAATATCCTTCAGGATAAAATCCAGTTTGAGTTTTTTGCGCAATTGTTTTATTTCTTCTGCAGAAGGTGAATCGGAGATGATTGCAGACTGGGCTTCAAGAAATTCAGTAATTTTATGAAAATATTTTCCCAATGTGCCCAGGTTGCTCATCACGAAGCCAATAGGATTATTGATTTCATGGGCCACTCCTGCGGCAAGCTGGCCAAGTGATGCTAATTTTTCCGAATGATACAGATGTCGCTGGGCCTCTTTCAGTTCAAATTCCATTTTTTTCAGCCGCATACCTGCATTGACTCGCGCCAGTAATTCTTCCCTGGAAGTTGATTTATCAATGTAGTCATCTGCGCCGATATTCAGCCCTCTGACCTTGTGTTCCAGGTCGGAAGAACCGGTCATCATGATAAAATAGATGCTTTTCAGTTTCGGATCTTCTTTGATGATTTTACAGAGTTCCATGCCGTCCAGATGAGGCATCTGGTAATCGGAAATGATGATATCCGGTTTCTGTTGCTCGATCATGGCAAGGCACTCCCTGCCGTCCGCGGCGGTCCGGACCTGATACCCTGCTTTGTTGAGAGATTTGCTTAAAAGTGTTCGATTGAGTTTGTTGTCATCAACAACCAGAACCTTTCCTGAGAAGTTTTCCATTCGCAATTGCCTATCCATGTAAGATGTCGCACAGTGTCAGTCTTTGTGAAATCAGAGATTTTATTGTAACTGACCGGGATTCTTTTGTTAATAAGGAATGTATAACAATATTAAGAAGTGGGGCCTAGGCTAGAGGCTCAAATCCCGGCAAGGCGCAATTCACCTTTCATTCCTTTCATGGAGGCAAAAAGTCAGCACCGGCCCTATTGAACTCGAGTTAATAGCTTTTCTTGAATTTCGTATTGCTGCAACCCGGGCATGGCGGGAGGTGGCCGGTTTTTTTGAGATGGATCTTCTTTTCACATTTCAGGCAGGTGAATGTTCCCAGGCTGGTTACTTCGCCGGTCTTATAAGTCAGGGCCTTGTCGGTTTTTTCCACCAGAAAATCAAGGGCGCTTCCGGCCTTGTGGAGCAGAGTTGAAAGGGTGGCCAGGGCACCTGCGCCAATCCGCGCCGGATCGAGATAATCCTTGGCGTCTTCGCCCAGCAGTTTGATCTGATAGGATGTTTCTTTCAAGTCGCGAACCAGGGAGTCTTTAAACTCTTTTCCCTGTTCCAGGTCGAATTCTCCGGCTTTGGTCAACTGTTCGCGGGCCACATCCATGGCCTTTTCCATGCTTTCCTTGGTTTTTTCTTTACTCTGGGTAAAGATTTCCTGGAATTTATCAACGAATTTGTCGTATTTTGCGGCAATTTGTTCCTTGATGTTTTCTGCGTTTGATTTGTTTTCCATGGCAAGACCTCATGGGAAGAATGTTAGAACACAAGGATAAAACAGTATGATATAGAGAGTATGTCGAAAAATTTTACAAGTCAAGAGTCAGGAGTTGTGAAATTCATCCTTGAGACAAGAGCGATAAAAAAGCCCCACATTCGAAACAGCAATGCAGGGCTTCGGGGAGGGGGATGTCATTATGCAATGCCGTTTGAGATGATCTTCGTACCTTTTCGAATCGCCGCATCAAATGGGTCAATTTGTATTTCAGCGGCATTTTTTTCTGCTTTCGCGAACACGACAAAAAACAGCGACTGGATAAGGGCGAAAAGGAATATGCCCATTGCCAGGCTTAAAGAAGAATGGGGGGAAAAGCCCGCCACCAGGGTTGCGCCGCCGAGACACACGAGAAGTTCCGCAACAAACATTCTGAAAAATGGTTTTTCAAAACAGATGCCGCTTCGTATCCAGCTTAATATTCCCAAAGAGAGGAACAGAAAGGCTGAGAATGGCAGGCCCCATAACAGGGCGGCGAACAGCAGCGCAAGAGGGAAGAAGATTGCGCTTAAGCCCTTTTCCCTCCACCGGCAAAGGATGATTGAGTATCCGGCAAGAAAGATCCAGATCGTCAGGTTAAAGGTTTTAGACCAGTACAATACCGGGCTTAAGCTGAAGGTCAGCGGCACGAAAATCAGGCCGCAGAGAAGACCGTAAATAATCGTCGTGCGAACAGGTTTTGCGCGCGGTTTCATTTTTTTGGCCCTCCTGCGTTTACTTTTTCTTTGCGACGGATAAGTTCGAGCTCGATTTCTTCTTCGTTGACTTCAACAGAAGCGGAGTTCGGGAAAAACGATGAAGCAGTCTGCTCCCACTCCTCTTTTTCGCAGGCATGGAGATATTCCGTGGCTTTGAGATGAAACTGCTTATACTGCAGCTGTTGCTCGCCTGTCTTTTCTGCGAAACGTTTGATGTCCTGCTCAAGGGTAGTAATCCGCCGGGTCAAGGCATCTTGATGACCGGAGAGCGGCTTTATTTTTTTGATCAGCATCCTGGCGATATCATCCTTGTCGCGGCTCACGGCGATATCGAGATCGTCTTCAAGTTTCAGGAGCTCATCGGCAATCTGCTGTTTGTCGCTAACCAGTTTTTCCTTTGATGCGGCGAGATGAGCGAGGCGCGCCTCCTTTTTTGCCAGTTCTTCCTCCATGTCTCTTAAGCTTTGTTTGAGGATCAGGGTTTTGTCCTCCATCTGGTCCATCACTCCATGAACATCAGCTTTCCATATGCGTACGAATCTTGTCATTATTGCCATGTTATTATCCTCAAAAATTGTTGACTGTTTTTTCTGGGTTTTTATCTTTTCCTCACTCCTCACTCCTCACTCACTTGATCGCTCTCATGCCCTTCAAGCCTTCATACTGCAACATTTTGGCGTTCTGCTTCTGTTGCACCGCTACTGCCGCAGGAGCGCCGGCAAAGGTGCGTGAAACCGTATCGCGCAGTTCATCAAGTTCAGCGCCATAGCCGTCGGAATCAAACACAGCTGAGCCGATTGCCTTGCCCACGGTTTCCTGGGCAGCTCGGTAGGTGCTGATTTTGTTGAGCGCCTCTTCTTTTCTGCCTTCCCTGATTTCCTGGGCAATATCTTTGCGAAGGTTGTTGAAATCCTCCTGCATGACCTTTTCTTCCCATTCGGTTTTGTCTATGGAGGCGAATACTGCCTGTTGGTCAGCAACACAGGCGATGTGAAAAGAATCTGCAAGTTCAACAATAAAGGGCTGGTTCTTATGAGAATAGGCAACCTGTATACCTTTCAGATCAAAGGACTGTTCCTTGTTGGTGGGAACTTTCAGGGTGATGAACAGCTTTCGCGCCTGGCCGGACAAGAGGTCTCCCGGTCGGAAAATCGCTTGATTATTGTTGATTTCAATAGGGTAGCCAGCCGCCTGGATCAGTGATATGCCATGATCAAGGGGGATTCTGACCTCAACGGAAGTGGCTGCGGCAACCCGGGTTCTATTAAATTCCTTTAAGAATACCTCGGCAAAGGACTCGGGGTTTTCAAGAAAATAATAGTTTCCCGTGCCGCGGTCAGCAATGCTGGTCATCAGCATTTCGTTAAAATCAATGCCCACGCCAACGGTGGTTACGGCAAATTCATGTTTGACTGCGGAAAAGGCCATGGCCCCCAGTCTTTCAGGGTCGGTAATTCCCTGATTTGCCTGGCCGTCTGAAACCAGAATGATCCGTCCCAGGTTTCCGGTGTTTTTGGCGGTTTTAAGGATATTGATTCCTGTATCAAGTCCGGCGCCGAGATTGGTGCCGCCGCTGGCGTAGATTTCGTGCACTGCGTTACTCAGGATATTGCGGTTTGCCGGGGTGGCATGAAGCAGCGACGAGTGGCGTTGCACGCCGTCGGAATATGAGACCAGGGCAATCCTGTCTTTAGTGGATAAAGTGGTAATCAGGTTCAGGACCGCCTGTTTTGCATCCTCTATTTTCTGGCCCTGCATGGAACCGCTGCGGTCAAGGACGATGACCATATCGACATTTCTTCCATCGCTGCCGGCGAGATTTATAATGTCTGCGGCAGCCAGGGTCAGGGAAAGCGCCACGGTGCCGTCGCCATTGGTGTGGATTTTGTTCTGGGTGAGATTTCCGGAAAGAGTGACAATGCCGTTGGTGGCGGTTAGGGGGGTGCCGGCATGGGGTTTGATCATCGTACTGCTGCCTGGTTTTGTTGCGTATGCCATGGCAGTGCATGTCAGGGCAATCAAGCATCCCAGAAGAATAAGAGGTCTTAGATGTTTTTTGTTCATGGCTTTCTCCTTTTGCGGCTTTATAGTTAGTACAATATTGTGGCTTCTTTCTTTCAGGGTAAGGCCGTGGAGGACAAAGCTCAATTCAAAGAAATGTAAAAAGATCGAGGGGTTTTTTTGCATTTCTTTTACATAAGGAATGCCAGGGAAGGGTGTATAATCAATAAAGGTGGCGTCGCGATAATTCCGATCTTCTGTGTCGCATCGGGATCGCGAGTGCTCGACATACCAGAAGTATGCCTCCGCGCTCTCGACGCCCCTGCTCCTGGAATATCGAAATTCTTGCTTAGCCATTGTTTATGCCCAGCGAAGCAGGCTGTATTCTTTCTGATAATTCTTTAAAAGGCTGGTATTAAGAGTTTGTTGAAAAAAATGTTTAAGATGCGTTGAAGAACTGTTGGAACAGTGTTTGAATTGTGTTGAGAAATTGTTGATAACGTGTCTAACCGAACGAAATAAAAGAGCTTTACTGAGAAGGTCAAATCAGATGCACAAACCAAAGGCAAGCATCCTCATTGTTGAAGACGATGCGGCGATCCTCAAAGGGCTGCTGGATGTTCTGGTTTTTAACGGCTATGAGGCCGAAGGCGCGGATGACGGGGCCCGGGGGTTGGACAAGGCCCTCAGGGGACGCTATGACCTGATCATCCTGGATGTGATGCTGCCGTCCATGGACGGATTTGCCATCTGCAGCAGGGTGCGGGAAAAGAAACCGGCCCAGGCGATCATCATGCTCACTGCCAAGGGTGCAGAGGAGGATATTGTCACCGGCTTTAATTCTGGCGCGGATGATTATATCCATAAGCCCTTTTCATTGCGCGAACTGATGGTCCGGGTTGAGGCGGTGCTGCGTCGTGCCGGAAAAAACCTGGGCGAGGTGGAACTTGAACTCAACGGCATCGTCTTTGACGGAACCAGGCTTTCAGCAGCATCAGACGGCAGAACCGTTGAATTGACCCGCCGTGAGATCGATATAATTGTCTACCTGCACCAGAATAAAGACCGGATTGTTTCAAAGCAGGAACTCCTGGGAAATGTCTGGAATTATGCAGTGACCGATATTGAGACCCGCACCGTTGATATTCACATGCTCAAGCTCAGGAAAAAGATTGGCGAGCTTATTGGCGAGACGCCTTTTATCGTGACCGTGCGCGGCGAGGGATACCGGTTGGAGGGGGACTGGTGAAAAGACTGCAGGTATTTATCCTGATCTTCTTTTTGGGGTTGGTCTTTCCCCTTTCCTATCTGCTGGTGCGCACCTATGCCAGCCTGGCTCAGGAGGAAGAGGCGGAGCTCAGGTATTTTGCCGAGACCCTGTTTGACCGGATGGAAGGCGAGCTTGCGCAACTGGTGCAACGGGAGGAGGGGCGCGCCGTGGATGAATACGGGGTGAGCGCCATGACCGGCACCGGAAAATCCCAGGGGAAAACATTTCTGACTGCAATTCCTGCTGAGCCCTATATCCTTGGATATTTTCAGAACGACCCTGATGGATCTTTCCAGTCTCCATTGATGATGGATAGCGACGATAAAAACCCGGGCAAAGAAGAGGTTCTCGCGCAGCTCAAAGGCATTAATGCAAGTTTTAACCGTAAACGGTTTGCCGTGGGTGAGATTCCTGAAAAGGATCAACCGCGGAAAATTGCAGCCGTTTCCAATGAGGTAAAATCTAAAAAACAGGCAAGTGTTGCGGACCGATATTTTCTGGCGGAGCGGGTCAAAGAGGAGAAAACCCGGCTTGGGCAGGAGCAACGACGGGTTGAGGAAATTTCCATCACCCAGGCGCAGAATATAGCGCCACGGCAGGAGCTATATGAACAGCAAGCGGTTGCCAGTCCTGCTCCAATGGCGGACGAGTCGGCATGGGCATCCCCGCAGCCGAATAGGGCAGGCTCCGGTTTTGGCAGAGGCGCTGATGCTGATACAGACGGGCTTTCAAGGTCTCTGGAGATGCAGGCGGTAGAGGAAGAATCGTCAGGAGAAGGTCAAAAGAATGATAGTTTGTTTTCTTCCCGGCGATATCGTTCGGAGGCGCTAGATCAGGGGCGCAGGCCGTCGGCGCCGGTGACCAGAAACAGGTTCCAGGTCGAGGTGAACCCCCTGCAGTCAGTTGCAATCGACAAAAATCATTATTACATCTTCCGGCGCATAATCCTCAACGAGCAGATATACCGGCAGGGATTTGTTCTCAAGGCAAGTGATTTTCTTAACTACCTGATTGAAACGGATTTTGCCGGCCAGCCGTTGGCGCGGTTTACAAATCTGCGGCTTTCGGTTCTTGAAAACGGTGCAGAAAAACTGGGGAATGAAGCGGGGGCGTCATCGAACCAGCCTGAATTTGAACTTGAGCGGATATTCCCGCGACCTTTTTCATTTCTTAAGGCACGAATTGCCTGTGATCGGATTCCGGAATCTCCGGGCAGAAAGACCCTGCACCTGATGACCATGGTTCTTGCGGCAGTGGTTCTTCTGGGGCTGTTTGCGTTATATCACAGCGCCCGGGTTATCGTCGACATGTCTGAAAGGCGAAGCGGTTTTGTTTCCTCGGTGACCCATGAACTCAAAACCCCACTGACCAATATCAGGATGTATATCGAGATGCTTGAGCAGGGTATCGCCCGTGATCAGGAACGGGAGCAGGAATACTTCCGGATTCTGGGATCTGAAAGCAGCAGGCTTTCAAGGCTTATAAATAACGTCCTGGAGTTTTCCAGACTGGAACGGAAACAACGCCCCTTGGATCTGCAGGAAGGATCTTTTGAGGAGGTTATTAAGGAAGTAGAGGATGTAATGGGGGAGAAGATCAGGCAGGAAGGCTTTGAGCTGATCATTGAAAATACCATTGCAAGACCGTTTAGTTATGACCGGGAAGTAATGATTCAGGTACTGATCAATCTTCTTGAAAACAGCATGAAATTCAGCAGAAATTCAACAATCAGGGAAATACGGCTCCAGGCCCGCCAGAGTGAAAAGCAAACCCTGATCTCGGTGTCTGACAAGGGGCCGGGCATCGGCCCCCAGGCATTGAAAAAGGTTTTTGATGATTTTTATCGGGAAGAAAATACATTGACCAGAACTACCAAGGGTACGGGCATCGGCCTTGCCCTGGTCAAAAAATTCGTCACCGCCATGGGCGGCAAGGTTGCCGCCCAGAACAATAAGGGCCCGGGGTGTACTGTAACAATTTCTCTACCAAATTAGTCGTAATCAATCCCCTCTTCGGGGAGACACACCTTTAAGAGAATATTGCTGATTCCCAGAAAGATCGTAAAGGGGAGCAGGATCTTGAGGTTTGTGAGAAAATTATCGTTGTGATAAATAAGCTCTGCTGCAATGGTAATGAACGTAATGAGTAGATAAAATATTGCCAAAGGGTATTTGAGAAATAAGCGGTTGAAGTGGGTAAATTCCATTATGTAAGAATTTACCGGCCGGAAGGTGCTGTAGATGGTCGTTGATACGGTGGCAACCAGAATGAGTGTTGTGACGCACATGGAGTAGACAATATACATGGCGCCCTTTTCCGGTGTTGCCAATGAGAGAAGCAGGCTCAGGCAGGAGGCGAAAAGCAAAACAAGGCTTACTGCCTTAAGCAGTATGGTGATAAATTTCATTGTTTTTCTTCCTGCCTTTCAGATGATCTGATTGTCTCTTGGACGATGATAGGGTTATCATTGTTTGTTTTCAGGATGAATTCTATTACCTCCGCGCTTGAGCTTTGAAAGGAACGTCTGATTTTTGTGAGTGTGAGATCGATCCGGGTATTCATTATTGAAGTGATCTTTAAATCTTTTACTACTACATGTTGATTAGTAGCAAAAAGTTTTTTTCGATAATAAAGCCAATCCTTCCGGTCATATTCTTTGTTTTTGCCTTGTATCGCTTCAATCCCGGTAAAATTCTGGTCATAACAGCGGGAGAACTGGGGGAAATCGTTTTGACTTTGGGCATTTGCCCACTTGCTAAACAGATTCTGCACCCGATTAAGAACCCCGTGGTCCAGGGTATCCTGGGCAACATTGACCATATTGATCGGCGGCGTGGGCGGCGCAAGGGCCAGAAACGTGTAATCCTCTGTGCCGGAAGGCTGAAAGTTTTCAATAAAAACCGGACCTTGTTCCGGTAAAAAACAGGTCATTATGCTGGATTCATCCGACCCTGCCCCGGGACATGCCGAATGATTGCACCAGGCTTTTTCTTTGATTCCGCCATACAGGGCGATTTTGCTGCTGGTTATCCAGGATTTACAGCCGGGGGTAACCGGTTTGGACGATGGTGCAGGGTTTGCGGCAAGCAGGGGTGGGGATTGAATAATTTCTTCTGCAAAAGCCTTATCTTCAGGGAAAGCATTCGCAACCCAGAGACCCTGTGCGGTTCCTACATAAAAATTGGCGAGGAGATTCTCTGCACCAAGGCATTCTACCCAGCTGGCCTGATATGATGGATAAGAAAGGGCTTCCTTTACTGTGCACTCGACCTTAAAAACTTCTTTTCGCTCGGAATATTCATTTTCGCCGGCGTCGTTGACATAGCGGCTTGTGGTGGCAAGTACTTCGAAATTAAAGGTTTGGTTTTTTTCAAAAAGCGAGGAGTAAAGCGGGGAAAGCTGTTGTGAGAAATCAGGCGGATCCGCAGAAGATAATTCGCCGATAAATAGAAATAATACTGTTAGGGCAACTGTAAAAACTCTTTGAGTCATTAAGTAACCAGCAGAATCATTATTAATTATAGAGACCTTATTTGTTGGCGACGACGTTATGTTACCCTTTTACGAATTGATTGTATACTTTTTAGTCGGTAATTTGTTGTCAAAAACACATTATTCTGAGGGATATGCACAGATAAAGTTATCGAGAATAACAGGTTCTGCGTAGCTGAACCTTAAAAAGGAGGGGGAGGCCCCCTCCTTTTTTGCTAATGACCAAAAAGGTTATTTCAAGATCGATTAATCCAGCAATCTTTTCTGGCCCTGGATTTTCTGGATTTCACCAATGGCCTGGGTTACTTCGAGAACCCCCATATATTGACCATCATCACTATAGACCGGGAAGTAGCGGATCAGGACCTTGTCGTTGCGGAAATCAATCCAGAATTCCGCTTTATCCAGGGTTCGCTCTTTGAATCCGGTAACTATTTTTTGAACTGTTCCGACGCTCTTTTCCGGGTGGCATTTTTCCACCTTTCTGCCAATCACCGATCGTGTGCGCGGGAAAAGTTTTTCTTTGTCCAGTCGATTGAAATAGGCAACCGTATCTTCGGCATCAACAAAGGTGACCTCAAAAGGCATGGCTTCCATGATTGCATGGATCTGTTCGTATGAGAGACCGTTGATCAATCTTGTTTTTTCGGACCGGCCTTTTTCCGCCTCCTCCACCATTTTTACAAAATTACCCCGCGCTTCCGGGCCGTAGGTTTCCTGGTCAATTTTGATAAATTCTCTCAGGAGATTCTCTGCGTCATCGGCCTGCAGCACGTTTCTTGCCATGGGATAGAGAATATCGTTTTCCTTCCAGATGTGTTCGGCGCGGATTTTAAGATAATCGATGCCCTTATCCCTGAATTCCTGTCGGTCATCTTTATGGGCATCTTTAAGTCCGCCGACCTGCATGAGCATTTTTTGAATCAATTCCCGTTCGGCCTGGTGCTCCATGAGCATGACACCCAGGGGGCCGCCGTCAACCGGAATACCTCTTTGTCCCATAAGAGGAAAGAGTTGTTGCTCTTCCTTTTTGTTGTGAATTTTATCGCCGAACTCAAGCAGGAAATCCAGAGCCCGTTTTATCTGGTGCAGGTCTTCTGATTCCGCATCAATCTGTTCGAGATTATCCTTCAAAACCGCCATGGCCCGTTCAATCAGCTCGTGTTCAGCAATTAGAAAATCATCCCACCTGGTTTCGTATTCCATGATTAGTCCTCCAAATATTTGAAATAGTAGTTGTTGTTATATGATGTGAGTATCTCATGAAAGAATCTATGAATCCTTGATTTATGTCAACCTTGGGAAAAAAGATGGATTGCAAAAAAGTTGGATGTTGAATTATCGACTCCAGTAATTTCAATAAGGTAAAAGCGGTAGACGCGTTCGAAGAGCGCTTTCTGCGAGTTTCGAAATTCGTACTTACCTGCGAGGCGGGGAAAAAAAGTTTGACAATCGTTCAAACGATCGTTTAATACATACGTATGAATTGTTCGGCGCAGAAATTAATCGCAAGGCAATAAATTGTTTCCACGGGTTTGACTATAAGGTGAAAAATGGGACAGAAAGACACAAAAGAACGAATCCTTGATGCAGCTGAAATTCTCTTTGCGGAGGACGGCTATCATGCCACTTCTTTGCGGGGGATTACCAGGAAAGCTGAGGCGAATCTGGCTGCGGTCAACTACCATTTCGGCTCAAAGGAAGAGCTTGTTGCCGAGGTTATCAAGCGGCGCCTGGTGCCGTTGAATGAACTGAGAACTCAAGGGTTGATGGCGCTTATCGAAATGGCTGAAAAGGAGAAAAGTCAGCCTGAAGTTGAAGCAATTCTCCGGGCATTTATTGAAACAACCCTTGTTTTCATGGAAACAACTCCTGGGGCAAACAGTTTTATCACATTGATCGGCAGGGCGTTGGCTGAGCCGGATGACACGGTGCGCAAAATTTTTATAGGTTTGATGGAGCCGGTATTCAAGATGATGATGCAAGGGCTTGGGATGGCCCTTCCTGATTACCCCAAAGAAGTCCTTTTCTGGCGACTGCATTTCATGATAGGCGCAACCAGTCACACACTGCGCTGTATCGATAAGTGCCCCATTGATATTGACGGCAGAAGCCCGGTTGAAAACGCCAACTCCCTGGTGGCCATGCTTCTGCCCTTTGTCACTGCCGGAATGGAGGCACCAATATGAAGAAGGTTTCTTTTTTCGGATCAGCGGTGTTGCTGATTGTTGTTCTGGCTGGCTGCACAGTCCATGAAAGCCTGATGCCTGAAGCCGAGCTTGATCTCCCGGAAGAATATCTGGCTGAAGCTCAGGTCAAAGTGCCAACTGATAATTATTGGAGGGAATTCGGCGATGAACGGTTGAACCAATATATCGATCAGGCCCTGAAAAATAATCTGGACCTGACTCAAGGGCTGGCACGCCTGGAGCAGATGCAGGCCCTGGAAAAACAAAGCCGGGCGGGATTTTTGCCCTTTGTTAATCTCAAGGGTTCCGCCTCACGGGAACAGCAATTGAGTTCCATGGGAGAAAGCACCGGCAACAATTACCGGATGTCACTTGCTGCCGGATATGAAGTTGATCTCTGGAACAGGATAAAAAATACAAATAATGCTGCCTCGCTCAATCTGCTCGCCTCAGAGGAGGACCTGCAGGCCTTGACGATCAGCATTACCGCAAGTGTGGCTGATCTGTATTATTTAGCTATGGAGCAGCAGGCCCAGCTTGAACTGAATTCGAAGACCAGCATTTCTTACGGGAATTCCCTGGAACAGGTCACCAGCCGTTACCGGGAAGGGTTGGTGCCGGCGCTGGATGTCTATCAGGCAAGACAGAATATCCCGGTGGCAAAATCCCAGCGACCGCTTATTGAAAAGCGACTTGCGACAACAAGCAACGCGCTGTCTTTCCTTCTGGGTCAGTTCAAGCTTGAGGAAGCAAATGATGCCTTACGGGTGTTTCCGGATCTGCCGGAGGAAATAGCGGCAGGTGTCCCGGCCCATCTGGTGACCCGCAGGCCTGACGTCAAAGCTGCATATCTCAGGCTCAAGGCCCAGGATGCCAAGGTGGCCGCCGCAGTGGCAGACCGGTTCCCGACCATCAATATTTTAGGCAGTATCGGCACCGGGCAGGTGGATTTTGCCAGCAGCGTCTCCGGGATTTTCTGGAACCTGCTTATGGAGATTACCGGGCCGGTTTTTGACGCCGGCAGGCGCAAGGCCGAGGTCATGAGGAATGAAGCGGTTTTCAAAGAGGCCCTGGCCGGATATCACAAGGTTGTCCTCAAGGCCTTCCTGGAGGTCGAGGATGCATTGACCAATCTTCAGGCCAGCAGGAAGAGGATTGTTTATCTCGAAGAGCGTTTTGCGGCCAATGAGGCAACCCTTCAAATCGCCACGGAAAACTATTTTGCCGGACTGGTTGATTATTTGATCGTATTAACCGTTCAGCAGCAGAATTTTGCAGTCCAGGCCTTATTGCTGACTGAAAAAAGACAACTTGTATCAGATTATATCGGTCTCATGCGGGCCCTGGGAGGCGGGGTGATCAGTTCTGACGAATTGGCGCGCCGGAGAAATGTAAAGGAAGAAGGTGAGAAAAAATGACACTGAAAAGTTTTTTAGTAAAAGGCGTGATTCCGGTAACCCTTATTCTGGTGGTTGGCTTTCTGGGTATGAAAAAGATGGAGGCCAGTCGGCAGGCCCCGCAAAGACACAAAAAGGTGGATCTGGGTGTGCTGGTGGAGGTTATGGAAATCACCATGGCGGACCAGCAGGTTGTGGTTTACGGGACCGGCACGGTTCAACCGGTGCAGGAGGTTATGGTTACTCCACAGATAAACGGCCAGGTCATCAAGCTTAATCCGACGTTTAAACCGGGGGGCTTTTTTGCAAAGGATGAAATTCTTTTTGAGATTGATCCGGTTGACTATGAACTTGCTCTGGAACAGGCGAAAGCTTCCCTCGCCAAGGTGGAATCTGCCCTGGCGTCTGTTGAGGGAAGAGCACGGATTGCACGGCTTGATTGGGAAAGAATGGCAGACATTGGCGATCAACAGCCCAATTCTCTGGTGCTGTATGAGCCGCAGCTCAAGGAAGCTCAGGCAAACCGGGGTGCCGCTCTTGCCGCTTTAAAACAGGCGGAACTGAATTTTGAGCGCACCAGGGTTCGGGCGCCCTTTAACTGTATGGTCAGAAACGAGCAGATAGATCTGGGCCAGTATGTTCGGGTCGGCAACAGTGTCGGCAACCTGATCGGCACTGAAAAGGCAGAGGTAATCGTCCCGGTTCCCCTGGATGAAGTGAAATGGCTTGATATTCCAAGATCCGATAAACGACCGGGTTCACCGGCAAAGGTGCATCTGGATATGGCCGGAGAACGATTGACCTGGCAGGGGAGAATCGTCCGCTCCCTTGGCGAGGTTGATCCCAAGGGGCGAATGGTCCGTGTGGTAATTGAAGTTGCCGACCCCTATGGACTTTCTGCCAGTGGTTCCAGATCAAAACAGCCCTTGGCCATTGGTTCGTTTGTCTCGACCGAGATTGAAGGAAGTGTGCTGAAGGATACCGCGGTAATTCCTCGAAAAGCCATACGCGATAACAGCACGGTATGGATCGTTGATCAGGCAAAGACACTTCAGCTACGAAAAGTTGTGGTCGCGCGGTTGGAAAAAGAGCAGGCGATGATTGCTCAGGGTCTGTCCTCAGGAGATAAAGTTATCCTGACGAATTTGTCCGGGGTTGCAGAAGGAATGAAGTTGCGGCTTCATGGTGAGGGGGCGCAGAGATGAACGGCGCAATTAGCTGGATGGCCAGGAATCATGTGGCCGCCAACCTTCTGATGTTTCTGTTTATCGTCGGTGGGCTGGTGATGAGCACGTCGGTCAAGCAGGAAGTATTTCCTGAAATCAACCTGGACAGAATTCAGGTTACGGTTGTCTATCCGGGGGCCAGTCCTGAAGAGGTGGAAGAGGGGATTATCCTCAAGATTGAGGAAAGTATCAGCGGTGTTGACGGGATTAAAGAGCTCCTCTCTGTTGCCGCAGAGGGCGTCGGTAACGTTACGGCTGTGATCAATACCGGTGAAGATGCCGATCAGGTTCTTGAAGATATTAAAGGTGAAATAGACCGGATCACCACCTTTCCGGAAGACGCTGAACGTCCGGTAGTTGCCAAGATGGTGACCCGGCGTGAAGTTATATCGTTGGTGGTTTATGGCAATGTGCCTGAGCGCACCCTGCGTGAACAGGCTGAAGCCATGCGCGACGAGCTCCTGGCCATGAAGCAGATCACCCAGGCCGACCTCAATGGTGTTCGGCCTTATGAGATATCCATAGAAATTCCAGAAGAAAACCTCCGGCGTTTTAACCTTACCCTGGATATGGTGGCGCAGATTGTCCATGGTGCTTCCATGGATCTCCCGGGTGGTTCCATCAAGTCAGAGGGGGGGGAAATTCTTATTCGCACCAAGGAGAGGCGTTATACCGGTGCGGGTTACGGCGATATCACGATTCTGGTGGATTCAGACGGCACAATGGTGAAACTCAAGGACATTGCGGAAATCAAGGACACCTTTGCGGAAACCGATACCTTTGCGAATTTTGACGGCTATCCCGCGGCGATGGTTGCGGTATTCCGGGTAGGTGACCAGAAACCCACGGAAATTTCAAATATCGTTGCCGAATATGCGAGAAAGAAACAGGAAACCCTGCCCGAATCCATCATGCTTTCCACCTGGAATGATACCTCAGAGATTTATCAAAGCCGGTTGAACCTTCTATTGAAAAATGCCTTTCTGGGGCTCATTCTGGTTTTTGTGATTTTGAGTCTTTCCCTGCATATGAAGCTTGCCCTCTGGGTAATGCTGGGCATCCCGATTTCTTTTCTGGGGGCTTTATTGATCATGCCCATGGCTGATGTGTCCATCAACATGATTTCACTTTTTGCGTTCATCATGGCCCTGGGTGTTGTGGTGGATGATGCCATTGTTGTCGGCGAAAATATCTATGAACACCGGCAACAGGGAAAGACGCATCTGCAGGCGGCAATAGATGGTGCCCGTGAAGTTGCGGTGCCGGTAACTTTTTCAATTCTTACATCGGTGGCAGCATTTGTACCGTTGATGTTTATTGTCGGCACCATGGGGAAATTCATCAAGGTGATCCCTTTTGTGGT
This sequence comes from Pseudomonadota bacterium, assembly GCA_018823135.1. Lineage (NCBI taxonomy): Bacteria > Pseudomonadati > Pseudomonadota > Pseudomonadota bacterium. The sequence goes on along the minus strand of JAHJJF010000147.1, from coordinate 8,206 downwards.
GATCAGCATCCTGCTGGTCTCACTGGTTGAGTCACTCTTTGTGTTGCCGGCGCATCTGAGCCTCGGGAGAGAAAAGCCGTCATCCCCGGATAAAGACAAGAAGCCTGCCAAAGCGGGAAACGGTTTTGCCCGACGGCTTGAGAAGTTTATCAATGGCCCATACCATTGGTTGCTGACCCACTGCGTCAGGCATCGTTATGTCAATGTCGCCCTGGCAATTGCCATGCTCATGTTTTCAATCGGATTGATCAAGGGAGGCATAGTTAAATTTCGATTCATGCCCAATGTTGAGGCGGACTGGATTCTGGTCGAGATTGAAATGCCCCAGGGGTCATTGAAAGAAGATACTGCAAAAGTTCAGCAATTCATTGTTGAGCAGGGCAATGAAACCGTCGCTCATTTTGATGCGCAGTTGCCGGAGGACGACACCGTACTCAGGCATATCTATTCAGTGGTGGGCGGCACCATTGCCCGTGGCGGGCCGGGAGGCGGGTCTTCGTCTTCCGCGCCCCATCTGGCAAACGTATCGATGTTACTTGCCCCGGGAGATAAAAGGGATATTTCCACCTATGATATTTCCAATTACTGGCGGGACAAGGTTGGAGAAATCCCGGGTGTTGACACCTTGAGTTTTTCTTCCAGTCTTGTGCATATGGGCGCCAATATCGACGTTCGTCTGGCTCATGAAAATTATGAGGTTCTGGTCAAGGCAACCAGCCGCCTCAAGGAGGTTCTTGGGGAATATCCAGGAGTCTATGATATTGTCGATACCTATCCGGAAGGCAAGCGTGAGCTGAAAATTCGCCTGAAACCCGAGGCGCGCACCCTTGGGATTACGGAGAACGCTCTTGCCAGGCAGATACGAAGCGCCTTTTACGGCGCCGAAGCCTTGAGACTCCAGCGCGGCCGTAATGAAGTGAAGGTCATGGTGCGTTATCCGGAATCGGAACGCACCAGTCAATGGGATTTTGACACGATGCGGATCCGCACTCCGCAAGGCGGCGAAGTGCCGCTCCATCAGGCCGCTTACGTTGAAGAGGGGCGCGGCTTCAGCGTCATCAATCGATCCGACCGGAAACGGGTGATAAATGTTTCGGCAAGTGTGGATAACAAAACAGCCAACGCCGAGGAGATCATTAATGATCTCAAGGGAAAGACACTTGCCGAGCTGATGATGGATTACCCTGGCCTTTCCTATGATCTTGAAGGGGAGGAAAAAGAGCGGCGGGAATCAATGGGCAGCATGATGAAAGGCTTTGTAATGGCCTTGCTGGTGATGTATGCGCTACTCGCCATACCGTTCCGCAGTTATTCGCAGCCGCTGCTTATTATGGCGGCAATTCCCTTTGGTATAGTGGGTGCTGTTCTGGGCCATCTGATTATGGGGTTTGATCTGAGCATGCTGAGTCTGTTCGGGATTGTGGCGCTTTCCGGGGTTGTGGTTAATGATTCGTTGCTGTTGATTGACCGGGTGAACCAGAGCCGCAGAAAGGGCGCAAGCCTCAAAGAAGCGGTGGTGGAAGCGGGCCTGCGGCGTTTCAGGCCAATTATGCTGACTTCTTTTACAACCTTTTTCGGACTGATGCCGATGATCCTTGAAAAAAGCGTTCAGGCCCAGTTTCTAATCCCCATGGCCATAAGCCTGGGTTTTGGAATCATGTTTGCAACGATGATCACCCTGCTGTTGATCCCCAGCCTGTACCTGGTGCTTGAAGATGTAAGAAACCTGTTCGGCATGAAGGCGACGCACCATCGCTTTGATCATCAGGACCATTGATATGGCTCTATGTTGTGTTTAGGTAGTGCTCAAAATAGACGTGTTGTTTTATGAATTCTTTTCGGCTCATGTGCTTCGGCTTGTCCGATCTTCTTCGCTGGTCGACGAAATCCCGCCTCCTGCGGGTTCGTCGATGCGTGACTTCCTGTCACGCACCCTGTGGGCCTGATCGCTTCGAAATTCGGGCCGGGCGCAAGGTGGCCTCAATGAAGTCATAAAACAGCAGAGAAATCTTATAATACACATTAAAGACTACTGCGTATTGGGAGGTGTGTGAACCATGAAAATTACTGAGCATATTCATGCAATAAAAATTCCTTTCCAGGTGCCTCTGAGCCCCGAGATAAAGGTTGATCGTTTTGTCTATGCCTATCTGGTCTACGGCAAGAAAATCTGCCTGATTGATACTGGCGTTGCCGGGGCAGAGCAGATAATTTATCAATACCTGCGCGACAAGGGAAAGAACCCTCAAGATATTGAAACCATCATTCTCAGTCATTCGCATCCAGACCATATCGGCGCGGCTCATATCATCCAGAAAGAGACCGGCTGCAGAATCATGGCACACGCAGCAGAGAAAAACTGGATTGAAGATGTTGAGCTTCAGGGGCGGCAGCGTCCGGTGCCGGGTTTCCATGCGCTTGTAGGTGGCTCTGTGAAAATCGATCACTTGCTCGAACAAGGCGATACAATTGATCTGGGTAATGATCTCCAGGTCAATGTGCTCCATACGCCTGGTCATTCGTCGGGATCCATCTCGCTGTGGTTCCCTTCGGAAAAGGTGCTTTTTTCAGGAGACGCGGTGCCTTTGCCCGGGGACATGCCGATTTACGAGGATGTTGAAGATTCGCGGCGATCCATCGAGAAGCTGCAGGCGATACAGGGTGTTGAGTGTCTGCTGGCTTCATGGGATGATCCACGGTATGGAGAGGATGCGGGTAGAGTCATGGACCAGGGGCTCGGGTATCTGGAGACACTTGATGCAGCGGTTACTGAAGTTGTCAAACCAGGAACCCTCGAGCCCATGGAGATATGCCAGGGCGTTGTGAAAAATTTAGGTCTCCCGCCTTTTGCGGCAAATCCATTGGTTGCGCGGTCATTGCTCTCTCATCTTAATATGATGAGTAAAGAAGCGTTTGGATGAAAGGCTGCCTGCGAGACTCGGCTTCAGCTGAAAGGTAATGGTAGTCGATATTAGACTCGTAAAACTTAAGGGTGCAATTGAGGAGATCTTGTGAACTCTGATGATGAGATCATTGTGGTGGTGGATGATAACAATCACCAAACCGGAAGTGTTCCCAGAAGCGAAATGCGGCAAAAACGGCTGACGCACCGGGCGTCATACATCCTCGTTTTTAACCGGGCAGGAGAGCTTTTCATTCAGAAACGAACAACCACCAAGGATATTTATCCAGGATATTACGATGTGGCTGCGGGCGGGGTGGTGCTTGCCGGCGAAACCTATGAGGAGTCGGCTGAAAGGGAGCTTTTCGAGGAACTGGGGATTGTTTCAGGGGGGATAAAATTTCTCTTTGACCATTTTTATCGCGACCAGGATAACAGTGTCTGGGGCAGGGTTTTTTCCTGTGTCCATGAGGGACCTTTTGTTTTACAAAAAGAAGAAGTCGAAATTGGTTTCTTTGTTGGAATCAAAGAGGTTTTTCAGCTGGCTGGAAAAGAGCCGTTCACCCCGGATGGCCTGGAAATTCTTCGTAAAATTGCTGGGAATTAATACTCGGAACCAAAGGATAATAACATGCAGCTAGTTTTACCGTCTGGCCTTCAAACCACACAGCCTCGAGCTTTGTTGATCTTCTGAGCGCTTTTGCTGTCCAGGTTAGTGTTCGGCGTGGATACGTTTGATTGCCGGCAGGTTATGGATAAAGAGATCCACAAGCATGGGATCGAAGTGGGAGCCTTTTTGTTTGTGCAGTTCGGCAACCGCCTTATTAAATGACCAGGCTTGTTTGTATGGTCTTTTGGAGGTCAGGGCGTCAAAAACATCGCATACCGCGGCAAGTCTTCCGGCCATGGGTATTGTGTCACGCTTAAGCCCGTGCGGGTAGCCGGTGCCATCCCATCTTTCATGATGGCTCAGTGCTATGCTCCGGGCCACTCTGAAAAGGTTGGAGTTCTGGCCGGAAAGCAGTTTGGCGCCGATGGTGCAATGGGTTTTCATCTGTTCAAATTCAATGGGGTCGAGGCTTCCTGATTTCAAAAGAATGCTGTCGGTGATACCGATTTTTCCAACGTCATGCATTGGCGCCGCATGAAAAAGCAGGTGGTTTACATTTTTTCGCAAGCCCGCAGCCTGTCCGAGAACGGAGCAATATCTGCTCATTTTGGTGATATGGTCGCCGGTGCTGCTGTCGCGAAATTCAGCGGCCCGGGCAAGGCGGCTGAGAATTTCAAGTTGAGATTTCCAGAGGCGTTTAGTTCTATCCCGAACCAGGTCTTCAAGGTGGTCTCGGTGGCGCTTGAGCTCCCCTTCAGCCTTTTTTAATATTTCTTCGGCCCGCATTTCCTTGGTCACATCAATAAGAAAGCCTCGTGAAAGGTAGATCCCGTCGGCAGGGAAGACCTCGATAATCGCCTGGTCCTTGAGCCAGATCATGCCATTATAGGGCGTGAGGATTTTGTATACAGCGTCTATGGTTTTTTCTTTTTTACTGGTTTCGCGGATACTTGTCCGGGAGCTGTCAAGCTGATGTCTTCGAGTGATTTCCTTGGTTACACTGGGCGGCCCGGTAGGCGATTTATAAATGATTCGATCAATAATGCTGTTTTTTAACGTTTCAGGGATTTTGTCCCTGTCGCACCCGAGCATCCTGTTGAGTTCGATTCCGGTGTACTCATACCAGATTTCCTCATCACTCTCGTGCCACGCAGATATATACGGAATGACCGGTGCGTTGATTTTATCCAATGCGAGATATTGGGCGATGTAGTCGGTGATTTTTCTTTTCAATTCATCGCTGTAAGCTCCATAAAGAAGCTGGCCGTTATAGTCCCGTCCGAAGGTCCAGTATATGTTTTTTTGAGTCACCATAGTAGATTTCAGGATAGAAAATAATCAACGGTATCGGATGAGACCGAGTGAAAAGGCGGATATGAGAGTCGATTGTCTATCATACTATATATATGAATATTATTTTATTCATGACACAATATATGGTATGTGTGAGGAAAGGCAATCTTTTTTTAATAAATTCCATCTAGAAACAGATACTCCGCGAAATTTGTTATAATCTGGCAGTCATCTGCGTGGCCTGTTACATTAGCAGATAACCGGCGCAACCCTGTTTGATTTTCGGGAAATATGATTCACCCCGCTCGCTCGTCGAGACGTCGGATAGCCACCAGAGTGAGCAGTTTGGAGGGTTCCGGTATCTGAAAAAAAACGATTCAGTCACTTTGTACAAACTGTAATCTGGAAAACATGCGAAACATAACTTAATATCACAAAACAGAGAATTGAAATAGTCAGTCAATACTGTTCATGGAATATCCGGGTCGAGAAATTTACCGGATTATTCGAGACCAATAAGTGAACATGTCAACGATCCAATTGAGAGGGAGTTATCGTCCCCGGAGTATTATAATTTATGGAAAAATCTATAACCCAACGCCCCGCAAAACTCAAAGAGATGCAATCGTTCAAAACCAGTCAGGGCCATCCAAAACCTTTTGGTTCAACCGTTTTATCATCCGGGATTAATTTTTCCATATTTTCCCGGCACGCGGAAAAGGTATCATTGGTTCTTTTTAAAACAGGACGGGGAGGTAAGTTTGCTGAAATTGATTTTGACCCCCGCCATAATAAAACCGGCAACATCTGGCATATCCTTGTGCATGGTCTGGACACCGAGGTGAGATATGGGTTCAGAATTGATGGACCACGTTCGAAGAAGGGTGTCTGGCACGAGTTTTCTCCAGACAACCTGCTCATCGATCCTTTCACCAAAGCCTTGAGCGGCGGCACGGACTGGGGCACCCCATACATTCGCATTAATGAGTCAAGCCCGGAGGCGAATTTTAAAAGAAGATGCCTGATCGTTGAAGATCAATTTGACTGGGAAGGCGACAGGCCGCTGATTATACCCCTTGAAGAGACGATTATTTACGAGCTGCATGTACGGGGTTTTACCCGGCATTCCAGTGCCGGTGTAACTCATCCAGGGACGTATGCCGGCGTTGTTGAAAAAATACCGTATCTCAAGGAACTGGGTGTTACGGCGGTTGAACTCATGCCGGTTGCCGAGTTTAATGAAAACGAAATTGAAAATGTCGATCCGATTACCGGTTTGCCGCTGAAAAATTTCTGGGGCTACAGTCCGCAGGCTTTTTTTTCTCCAAAAGCGGCTTATGCGGTAAACGGCAGGAACGGCCATCAGGTCGTGGAGTTCAAGGAGATGGTCAAGGCCTTGCACTCCGCTGGAATCGAGGTGATTCTCGATGTTGTTTTCAACCATACCGCCGAAGGGGGAACCGGCGGCCCGACCTATAGTTTTAAGGGCATTGATAATTCGATTTATTATCTCCTCAACAAGGAAACCGGTGAATATCTCAATTTCAGCGGTTGCGGCAATACCATGAACTGCAACCATCCGGTAATGAAAAACCTGATCATTGATTGCCTGCATTACTGGGTGCAGGAGATGCATGTAGACGGATTCAGGTTTGATCTTGCCTCGGTTTTCGGGCGCGACAAAAGAGGCGAGGTCATGGAAAATTCTCCCCTGATTGAAGCAATAGCAGAGGATCCGATTCTTGCAAGTACCAAGATTATCGCCGAGGCCTGGGATGCCGGCGGACTTTATCAGGTTGGCCGCTTTTCCGATAGCGGCAGGTGGGCGGAATGGAACGGCAAGTTTCGTGATGATGTCCGGGCCTTTATCTGCGGCAGAGAAGATACAATCCCAAAGCTTGCAACCCGGATTGCCGGCAGTTCCGACCTGTATGAGTACAATCTGCGGCACCCCATCAACAGTATCAATTTCATTACCAGTCACGACGGATTTACCTTGTCTGATCTGGTGAGCTACAATACCAAGCATAATCTCAACAATGGGGAAAATAACCGGGACGGGACCGACCATAATATAAGTTGGAACAGTGGTGCTGAAGGCCCGACCAAAAGCAAGCGTATTTTACAGTTGCGTGAGCGTCGGATGCGTACTCTTGCGGTCATTCTTCTTTTGTCGCAGGGAGTGCCGATGTTCGTTGCCGGGGAAGAATTCGGCAGGACCCAGAACGGCAATAATAACACCTATTGCCAGGATAATCCCATGGGCTGGGTGGACTGGAACCTGTTAAATGAAAATGCCGGGCTATTTCGGTTTTTTCGGCTGCTTATAAAAATAAGAAAAACACACAGCGTCTTTCGCAGGTCCGATTTTTTTCTGCAAAATAAAAAAGAGGCGCTCAATGAAATCGTCTGGCAATCCCTTAGTGCCTATAAGGAAGACTGGTCGCCGGCATGCAAAACTCTGGGGGTCCTGCTTTACGGTGGAGGGGATTCAAGCGAGTCGGAAAATGATTTTTTCATCATGCTCAACGGTGACAAGCGGCTGCGAAAGTTTAATCTGCCAGTCCCCCGCCATGGCGGGAAATGGAAGCGGCTCATTGATACCGGCCAAAATGTGCCGGATGACATTTATGACGAAAGTGAAGCGGAACCAGTTCGCGACGGTTTTTATAAGGTTCAGGGAATGGGTGCAGTGGTTCTTATTTCAAGTCTGTAGATCTGTTTTGAGTCAATTCCTTCCGGTTCGCAGTTCTTGCTTTCCTGCGGCGGGGAGTTGTTGCGTGTGTGGCCCCGTATTTTGAATTCATTGATTATCTGTTGCGGAGTTGTTCGTGGAGATCTGATATGTCTTATCGCAGGCTTTTGCTGGCAGGGGACTCGCTTATAGAGTTTTATGACTGGCAGGTTCGATTTGCCGACAGAGTTGTCTGGAATTACGGCAGAGCTGGTGAGACCGTCGAGGGACTGCTTTCTCGAGTGCCGGCCATCATCAATCAGGTGCGGCCGGATTTCATATTATTGATGTCCGGCACCAATAATATCGGCATGGATGATTATGCCTTTATCCCGAATTACCGGAAAGTCATTGAATGTTTTTCAGCGGCGTTTCCCGATGCAGATATTTTTATTAACAGCCTTATGCCAATCAGGCTGCCCTGGCTTTCTAAAAGCGCTGTGCCGAGAGTGAATGGTCTTTTGGCGAAACTTGCCTCCGAAAAGGGGGTGGGATTTCTGAATATATACGAATATTTTCTCAATCAAAACGGCAGCAGCCATCAAGACTGTTTCCTCGGGGATGGTGTACATCTGAGCGAATTCGGCTATGCCCGGTGGGCGGAAGTTCTTGAGGGCAGGATCGGCACCTTATGACAGATTTGTTGTAATTTCTTTTACAAATTTGT